>NZ_JBQHSE010000005.1:0-125969 GCF_052066395.1 Bariatricus sp. HCP28S3_A4
TTGTGATCGGTATAGGGATTATGACGGAGGCTTTATTACTTCTAGTATAACGTCCAGTTATTTTCGAGATGCTATATTAGTATTGTAATCTGTAGAGACGGAGTGTATAATTACAATTAATTTGAGAGAATTTGAAAGAGAAAGGTGAAAAGATGAGAAGATAATCGACGTTTGATACATTTCGTCCGACTATGCTTATTGTGGAACATGATGCTCGGTTTCGGAATAAAATTGCGGCAAAAGTGATTGATATGTAAAATGAATATTGAAAAAGCAGATCGAAAAGAGCATAATGGTAGGAAAATATTTACTCAATTTGGAGGAAGAGCGTATGATGAAGCTGGAATTGAAAAAATGGTCTATCGAGGATTCAGATGATCTGGTATCTATTTGTAATGCAGTAAGCAGAACGTATCTTTCAAACCGGTTGCCTTTCCCATATACGGAAGATAATGCAAAATGGTGGCTGGGTATGGTGGAAGAAAACGAAGGTTCAAATGGTATTTTTCGTTCCATTTCTGTGGATGATAAAATCGTTGGAAACATTTCGGTTGAAAGGAAAGATGACGTTTTCTGCAAAGATGCGGAAATTGGATATTTTCTACTGACGGAATACTGGTCAAAAGGAATTATGACAGAGGCAGTCCGGCAAATATGTCAAATTGCTTTTGATGAGCTTGATATTTTGCGGATCACCGGGCTGGTATATAATCCAAACAATGCATCCAAAAAAGTCCTTGAGAAAAATGGATTTGCAATGGAAGGCACGATGAAACAGGCCGTTGTGAAGGATGGGAGTATTTATGATCTCTGTATTTTGGGGAAACTGAGGTAGAATAGTATGGACAAAGAAATTCCATTCAAACACCCAGATAAACGGCGTGAGACCATTGATCATACTGTTGTGCTGCACCGAGTATTTGAATCGACATCTGCCAGCCAGAAAATACCGATACACGAATTATTTGCCGTTTGCCTGATTGCTGTCATCAATGAAGGAATCAAACTTACCAGCCGAAAAAGGAGAGAATACAATCACACAAAATAAAAATCCGTATTACTCCGTTATATTGAATGGTATTTCAGCTATCATACTCCCGTCTTTGAACTAGTCAGCCCCGCCCATCTGTCCCATCTATGCCAGGACCGTAAAAAACGCCGGCACTTGATGGCAGAAGCCGCACAAAATGCGGCGTCCTGGCATCATAGTACCGCTGCGTTTTTTCCCGAGCGAAAGCGTGTCCAGGTATAGACGGGACAGGTGGGCGGGGCGTCCCTTAGTCCAAATCCCCTCTAATCTTCATCATCCCCCGAAGCCGTATAAGTCTGACGTTTTCTCGCCATCTCATCGCTTGCAAGGTATTCATCATAAGTCGTGATCTTATCGATCATCTTACCTCCCGGCATAATTTCCATAATACGGTTTGCGGTAGTCTCAACGATCTGGTGGTCACGGGAAGCGAAGAGCAGTACTCCCGGGAATTTTTTCATTCCGTTGTTGAGTGCGGTAATTGCTTCCATATCCAGGTGGTCAGTCGGCTCGTCCAGAATCAGGACATTCGCACCGGAAATCATCATTTTCGAGAGCAGACAGCGCACTTTCTCGCCTCCGGAGAGCACTTTAACTTTCTTGACACCGTCTTCACCGGCAAAAAGCATTCTTCCGAGGAAGCCGCGTACATAGGTCACATCCTTGACTTCGGAATACTGTGTCAGCCATTCCACGATAGTGTCATCGTTGTCGAATTCTTTCCCGCTGTCTTTCGGGAAATACGCCTGCGAAGTGGTAACACCCCATTTATAGGTTCCCTCATCCGGTTCCATTTCTCCGATCAGGATCTGGAAGAGTACCGTTTTAGCAAATTCATTTCCACCGACAAATGCGACTTTATCGTCATGATTGAGTGTGAAAGAAATATTGTCCAGAATTTTCACACCGTCAATTGTCTTGGAAATTCCGTCGACTGTAAGCACTTCATTTCCGATCTCACGATTTGGCTTGAAATCGATATAAGGATATTTGCGGCTGGAAGGGCGGATCTCTTCAAGCTGAATCTTCTCCAACGCGCGCTTTCTGGAAGTCGCCTGACGGGATTTGGAAGCGTTGGCGCTGAATCGGGAAATGAATTCCTGTAATTCTTTGATTTTTTCTTCCTTTTTCTTGTTCGCTTCTTTCATCTGACGAATCAAAAGCTGACTGGATTCATACCAGAAATCATAGTTTCCGGCATAAAGCTGAATCTTTCCATAATCAATGTCTGCAATCTGTGTACAGACTTTATTCAGGAAATAACGGTCGTGGGATACAACAATCACAGTATTATCAAAGTTGATCAGGAATTCTTCCAGCCATGCGATCGCATCCAGGTCCAAATGGTTGGTCGGCTCGTCCAGAAGCAGAATATCCGGTGATCCGAACAGGGCTTGCGCAAGAAGTACTTTGACCTTCTGTGCACCGGTCAAATCCTTCATCAAAGTATAATGAAGCTCTGTCTCAATACCAAGTCCATTCAGAAGTGTAGCTGCATCGGATTCTGCCTCCCACCCGTTCAGCGTGGCAAATTCGGCCTCCAGCTCGCTTGCTTTGATTCCGTCTTCATCGGTAAAATCTTCTTTTGCATAGATGACTTCCTTTTCCTTCATGATCTCATAAAGGCGCGCATTTCCCATAATGACTGTGTCCAGAACCGGATACTGGTCATATTTAAAGTGGTCCTGCTGCAGGAATGACAGACGATCCCCCGGTGAAATGATTACTTCCCCGGAAGTCGGTTCAAGCTGTCCGGAAAGAATTTTCAAAAAGGTTGACTTTCCGGCTCCGTTCGCTCCAATCAGGCCATAGCAGTTTCCTTCCGTAAATTTAATATTTACATCTTCAAACAATGCCTTTTTCCCGACACGGAGCGTTACATTACTTGTGCTTATCATAAAGTTTAATCTCCTTCATATAAAAATATCTGATTTTAGGTAGTCCACGCATAATCGTAACATGCCTTGATGAATAACGCAAGTTAATTCATGCAGATTGTTCATATACCGTGAAAGAGGAAAATGACTTTCTTTTGTTGCAAAAAAACGTTTCCATTTCTAAACCAATATGATAAGATTATAGAAAAAGTAAACGTTCGGAGGAAATGAATATTATGACATACTCCAAAGAAATGGTAGATCTGAAATTTGCGAAAAGTGCATACTGGAATTTCCTTTTATGGGGGATCTGCTCTTCACTTGGAATGACGATATCGACCTTCGTTGATGCACTTCTGGTCGGAAATCTGGTCGGAAGCCAGGGGCTCGCCGTGACAAATCTTTCTACTCCGGTCTTTCTGGCATACGCATTGTTTGGGCTGACACTTGGAGTGGGTGCCAACGTATACATAGGGCGCCTGCTTGGTTCCTCCAATGTTGAAAAAGCAAACCGGGCTTTTCATTCTGTACTTGCAATTGGGCTTGGCATCAGTATCTGCTGTCTGATTCCTGCAGTTCTCCTTCGAAAGGAGCTGTTGGGGTTTTTGGGGGCAGGAGGAGAGTTGTATTCTCTCGCCGAACAATATTTGATTGTGGTATTTTGTTCTGCACCGGTTTTTATCATGTATCATATTCTTTCTGTTTCCGTGCGGACAGACGGTGACCCGAAACTTGCAGCATCAGCTTCCGCAGTCGTGATCTTGACGAATCTGACCTTGGATATTCTGTTTATGAAGGTGCTGAACCGGGGAATTATAGGAGCATCTTCTTCTTTATGTATTGCAGAAGGACTTGGTCTTATCGTACTGATGTCCCATTTCTTGAAAAAGCAGTCCTTGCTCCGGTTGGGACTTGTTACTCCGAGAATGAAGGAACTCCGCAATTTTGTTGTTAACGGATTTGGTGTGGGGTCGGCATATATTTTCCAGGGACTTATCATGCTTGTTTTTAATATGCTTCTATTATTATATGGCAAGGAACAAGGCGTTTTGCAGGTAGCGGTATTCGGAGTGATCTATACCATCAGCATGGCACCGTTCGCAGTATTTGACGGGGCCGGTAATGCGCTGGCAGTCGTGACCTCTATTTTTGCAGGCGAGCGGGACAGCGAAAGCATGATTGCGATCCTGCGTCAGGGTATGAAAGCAGCTGTGATCGCGGGAGGAATTTTCGGAATAATCTGTATCCTGTTTGCGAAAAATTTGGCCGGCTTTTTCGGCCTGGATCTGGCGGCGGTGCCATATGCAGAATCGGCAATCCGGATATTTGCATTCAGCATTATTTTCACAGGGATCAATATGGTAGCAACAGCCTTCTGGCAGGCAATCGGACGGGCGAAGCTGGCAGGTGCCATGTCCACATTGCGCAATTTTCTTCTGATGCTGATTATTGGAAGTCTGTTGATTGCCAGATGGCAGATCAAAGGACTTGCTCTTACTTATGTGTTGGTGGAAGGAATCGGCACGCTTTTTGTTGCAATCGTACATAAATATCAAAGTTCTTATCCTTATATAACCGAAAAATATCATGTAGTGGGACATGTCTTTGAAAATATTTATCCAATCCATGCCGAGAGTGTGGAACACATTTCTTCAGATCTGGATTCCGTTTGTGAGGAATGGGAAATCAGCCCGAAACAATCGTTTTTTATTCATTTTATTGCCGAAGAACTTCTACTCAACATCATTAAGTTCGGACTCAGGGAAAAAGGTGAAAAACGTTATGTTGCCATTAAGCTGCTGGAGAACGAAGACGAATATATCATTCGTATACGGGATAATGTCCATACATATAACCCTTTTGATTCCAGCGGGGATGAGATTGATAATGGTGTATTAAAACTGATCACAAAAAAAGCAAAATACTATTATTATCAGCGAAAACTTATTTTTAACTATTTATACTTAATAATATGATTTGGAGAATGGAATTGTGAATTGTAATTTTGTATTTCAGGATGACCAGGAACTGCACAGACTAACCGTACAGAACAGACTGCTCAGAGAGTATGAGCTTCCGGTTTTGCGACGGATTCTTTCCGGTAAATCCGATGTCCGGATTCTGGATATCGGCTGCAATGATGGTCACAAAACAGTAAACCTGTTTTCGGATTTTCCCGGTGTACAGGTAATCGGACTTGAATATCTCGAAGATCTGGCTGCAAGGGCAGTTTGCCTTCATGGGAATGATCATTTTACTTTTTGCCGGTGCGATGTGGAAGAACGTGATTTTGCACAGATCCTCACTGATGTAATGAAAACCAGAAAGATTGAGGCATTTGATGTGATCTATCTTTCTTTCGTACTGATGCATCTTGCCAATCCCCAAAAGCTACTTGTTATCCTTCAGCAATTTCTTGCCGAGGATGGGAGGGTGGTCATTGTCGAACCAAGTGACCGCACATCCAGGCTTGTTCCGGATGAAGAGGATCTGTTGGGAACGTTTCTGGAAATTCTATCCAGTGATCCGCTGGCCGGAAACAGAACCTGTGGATATGATCTTCCAAAGCTGCTTGCATCAAGCGGGTACCAAGATATAATTATAGAACAGGAAGCAATCTCCTGTAAACCGGAAGAACTTGCTAAAAAACAGGATATTTTTGAAACCTTTTTTTCCTATCTCCCGCAGGATCTGGATATTTTATGCGAGCAAAACCCGGAGAATCCCCAATATAAAGAATGGAAAACATGGATGGATCTTCATTATGAGACTTTAAAACAATCTGTTTGTCAGAAAAATGCAAAGATTTCCATGGGACTTCTGATCGTATCTTGTACCAGGAGGTAGTAGATGGAAAATATTTTAGTCGGAAAGGGACCGGAAAAAGAACGATTCTATTTAAAAGAGCTACAGGAAGAAGATTTGGATATGGCTGTCACGCTCTGTGACCGGTGCGTGGGTGTAAACCTATATCCAAGGAAAGAACTTGCTTCTGCAATTCAACGTAAAAATCATTTTTTTTATCTTCTTCTTACGTCAGACGGGAAAGCGGCGGGATATATTTATTTTTTTACCACTGTCATAAAGGAATTATCGACACGTGCCAGACTGCCGGAGGATCAAATCGCAGCAGTTTGTTCAAATAAGGAAGGGGTAATCGGAAACATTCAGTCAATTGGTGTCGCGGATTCTTTCCGCGGGAAAGGACTCTCTGTTTCTTTATTGGAGTTCAGCCTCAAAAATCTTGCAGAGCTCATGGCAGATACTGCATTTATTGTATGCTGGAAGATCGGGAAAAGAGTCCCGCTTCGCGCATCACTTGAAAAACTGGATTTCTGCTATCTCAGCGATGCGCATAAAGTCTGGTATGATCTTCCGGATTTAATCTGCCCGTATTGCGCAGGACGATGCAAATGCGACGCGGCGGTATACTATAAACCACTCACAAAGGAGGATGCACTATGAAAATGAAGCTGTTGCCTAAATTTATACTATCCCTTGGGGCAATGGGAGCCGTCTTAACTGTAACGATCTCTTTTTTCAGCTATGAAACGTCAAAAAAATCATTAGAAGAAATGTATGCGAAACAGGTGACGGTAGGAAGTGAAAGTATTGCTACGATGCTTTCAGTGGATGATGTCCGGGATATAATCGGTGAAAACGGCGATGAGACAGAAGCATATCGAGAAACGGAAGCGCTTTTCAATCAGTTAAAGGAAGACGGTGAGATTACTTATTTGTCTCTGGTGGTTCCGGATGAGGACAGCGTGACATTTTACATAGATGCAATGGTGAAAGAAATGGGAGATGATCCGGCAAATCAGATTCCATATGGTTCCGATATTCTGTATACGGATGCAGCTCAGGATGAAAAGGACCTGGAGAAATATGAACTGATCTGGGATCTCTATTCAGAGAATAAGGGAACAGACACACCGGTCATAACAGATAACTCTTATGGATACAACTATACTTCCGTTTCTCCGGTTCTGGATGAGAATGGAAATGCGATTGCGGAGATCCAATATATCCTTGATATGCAGAAGGTACGTGGGGAACTGAATTCTTTCCTTTATAAGATGCTGCTGATCGCTTTTCTGAATATCGTTGTTGTAATCATGCTTTACGTCGTATTTGTACGCAACAGTATTACAAAGCCGGTAAGTAAACTCGCTCTATTTACCAAAAAGGTCATAGAATCCGGAGAGTTTAACAGGCAACATATTGAAATGAAGACCGGGGATGAAATCGAAGATCTCGGTCACTCATTCAATTATATGCTTGAAGAACTGGAAATCTATATAGATAATCTTGCCAAAGTTACAGCTGAAAAGGAACGGATCGGTGCAGAACTGAGTGTGGCTACCCAGATTCAGGCGAGCATGCTTCCATGCATTTTCCCTGCGTTCCCGGATCGCCCTGAATTTGATGTCTATGCCACGATGCAGCCGGCAAAAGAAGTCGGGGGAGATTTTTATGATTTCTTCCTTGTGGATGAGGACCATCTTGCTCTTGTCATTGCTGATGTGTCCGGCAAAGGAGTTCCGGCAGCACTTTTCATGGTCATTGCCAAGACTTTGCTGAAGAATAGTGCACAGACCGGCGCTTCACCAAAAGAAATTCTGGAAAAGGTGAACAACCAGCTCTGTGAAAATAATGATGCAGAAATGTTCGTTACAGTATGGATTGGAATTCTGCAGATTTCCACAGGAAAGATTGTCTGTGCAAATGCAGGCCATGAATATCCGGCAATCCGCCATGCCGGAGGATGTTATGAACTCGTGAAAGATAAACATGGTTTTGTTCTGGCCGGAATGGAAGGTGCCAGATACCGTGAGTATGAGCTTCAGCTTAAACAGGGCGACGGCCTGTATGTATATACGGATGGTGTGGTCGAAGCGACCAATGCGAATCAGGAGCTTTACGGAAC
Source organism: Bariatricus sp. HCP28S3_A4 (assembly GCF_052066395.1). Classification (NCBI taxonomy): domain Bacteria; kingdom Bacillati; phylum Bacillota; class Clostridia; order Lachnospirales; family Lachnospiraceae; genus Bariatricus; species Bariatricus sp. HCP28S3_A4. Next base: position 7,838 of record NZ_JBQHSE010000005.1, read on the forward strand.
AGAACGGATGCTGGCCGCACTGAACATAAATCCTCATGCAATACCAGAAGAGCAGCTTCCTGCTGTGAAAGCAGATATTGATTCGTTTGTCGGAGATGCACCTCAGTTTGACGATATCACAATGCTTGGCCTGTATTATCGGGGACCGGCAGGAAACAGTCAATAAAAATGCTTCAGAATGGTCATAAACAGTTATATTCGGCCTGAGAATAAGGAGGAAACGATGAAAAAGAGACTACTGGCACTACTATGTGTGACGATTTTGGTTGGGAAAAGACATCGGACACCTGGTCTTTGACAGCATCCAAAAAGTTATCGGATACCAAAGTCTATTATGCGGACGGTGTCGTTTACAGCGATTATTTCTATGTATATGGCCTGATATTATTTAATAATGACTATGATGTTCTGTGGAACCGGGTAAGTGTAAATGAACTCATAGAGGAAGATCCTGTGGATCCGGGGAAAGAAGATCCGGGTACCGATCATCCCGGAACGATCACTCCGGATCCGGATGATAACATCATCATCAAGATTGTACACACGAATGACATTCATGCACGAGTGACCGACTCAAGTGAAGGAATCGGTGTAGAACGCCTTAAGACGATTATTGACAGCTGGACTTCAGATGCCGCAATGAGCACCGTGATCGATTCGGGAGATCTTTTTCACGGACAGCCGATCGCAACGCTGTCAAAAGGCGAATCCATAGCGAAAATTACAAAAGCACTGGGATACGATCTGATGACAGCGGGCAATCATGATTGGAGCTACGGAAAAGACAGGTTGAAAGAGCTGGCGGAAATGGCTGACATTGAAATGCTTTGCGGACATGAACATATCAATCTGGACGAGACCGTGACAACACCGGACGGAGGAACTGCATATGTGATCGAGAGTGGTTACTACCTGCAAAACGTCAGTCTTATCGAACTGGAATGCTTTACCGATGAAAATAACGAATTCAGCGGATTTGAGCTGACACACACCGTCCTCAATGAGGAAGATGCTGAAACCTATGCGAGGGATCCGGAAATGACAGCCCTATTGAATGAGATCAACGATGAACAGGAAGAAATCCTCAACACGGTAGTGGGACAGACACCGGAATATCTGGACGGAGACTGGTACAATCTGAGAATCGGAGAAACGAATCTGGGAAGAGTCGTGGCAGATGCTTATCTGCTGGAGACCGGAGCCGATGTAGCTTTTGAAAATGCAGGCGGTATCCGAGCTTCCATAAAAGCCGGTGATGTAACTTATGGGGATATCATCGGTGTCAGCCCTTATGGAAACTATATTGTAACAAAGAAGCTCATAGGTGCGCAGCTTCTTGACGTGTTTGAGACTTCACTTGACATCCAGGTTCAGTGTATTGAGGCATACGAAAGAGGAGATGACAGTGCATGGCCGTCATCCAGCGGGAGTTATCTTCAGTTTGGCGGTGTAACCGTGGAGTATGATCTGTCACAACCGGCAGGCAGCAGAGTCGTAAGTGCCAAAGTTCAGGGTGAACCGCTGGATCTTGAAAAGCTTTATACGGTTGCAACGAATAATTATGCCTCCGCATCCAATTATTATGACTCATTGGCAACTGCCGAAGAAACCGGTCAGTTCCGTGCATGTGACGAGGCACTGGTATCCTTCTTTGAGCAGGATGAAGAAGCCATTGCCAAGACTCTTTCTAACCAGGCTATGATTCCGGCAGAGAAATGTCAGCATACCGATACTGAAATACGGGATCAAAAAGATGCAAGCTGCACAGAAGAAGGATATACCGGAGATGTGTACTGTAAGAATTGTGGCGAGTTAATCGAAAGCGGAGAACCGATTTCGAAGACGTCTCATACATATAAAGACGGTATCTGTACCGTATGCAAGGCAAAGAATCCTTCTGCAAATCCGTCCGAAAAGGAAAAGACGGATACCCAGGCTTCCGCTGCCAGCCCTAAAACAGGTGATGAGAATCACGCGGGAGTATTCGGCGCGATGCTTCTTCTTTCAGCAATGACGATTGTGGCTTTTCGAAAGAAAAAAAGTATGGTATCATAGTCATTGATCAAATGAATTTAGTATAATTTGAAAGGGGCGATTTCTTGATTCAGGCAGGATTAGTATTAGAAGGCGGCGCGACGAGAGGAGTATTTACATCCGGAGCACTGGATTACCTGATGGAACAGGATCTATATTTTTCGAATGTGGTTGGTGTCTCTGCGGGTTCCTGCAATGCGGTCGATTATGTGTCAAAACAGATCGGACGAACGAGGGACTGTATGATCCACCAGGGAAAAGATTACAATTTTTACTATGGACTGAAGGGATTCGTAAAGGAGAGGAGTGTCCTGGATATGGATATGATCTTCAATAAATTTCCGAATGAACTGATACCGTTTGATTTCGATACTTTTTTCGAATCCGATATAAAATGTGAGATCGTAATAACAAATTGTGTTACAGGAAAAGCAGAATACAGGACCGAAGAAAGTGATCATGAAAGACTGATGAAATTATGCCGGGCCAGCAGCAGTATGCCACTTGTTTGTCCGATTGTCACACTGGACGGAGTTCCATATTTAGACGGAGGTCTTGCGGACTCTGTACCGATCCTCCATATGCAGAAACAGGGGATAAAGAAGAATGTTCTGATCTTGACACGGCCGAAAGGATATCGTAAAAAGCCGGTATCTAAGGGCCTCGCACGTGTCTACAAAAAGATGTACAGCAAATATCCGGAAGTGGTACGGACCTGCATCCTCAGAGCCAAACGCTATAACCAGACGATGGAATATATTGATAAACTGGAAGAAAAAGGAGATATTTTTGTCCTTCGGCCTCAGATGAAGCCGGTATCACGTCTTGAAAAGGATCAGGATAAACTGGCTGCTTTCTATGAACATGGTTATACGTTGATGAGAGAAATGCTTCCTGATATGCTGGAATACCTGGGAGAAGAAATGGAAGACGGGGATCGGAAAGATGACGAATAAGAAAATCTCAGATTCTATCGTAGAAACGATCCATATTGTGCGCCCACAGCATCTGAATTCTGTAGGGAGGCTGTTCGGTGGTGTCCTGATGCAGTGGATTGACGAGGTTGCCTGCCTTGTTGCAAAGCGTCATTCTCATACCGGGGTAACCACAGCTTCTGTGGATAATCTGAATTTTATCATGAGTGCGTATCAGAACGACGTACTGGTTCTTATTGGTAAAATAACATTTGCAGGACGGACATCCATGGAAGTACGTGTAGATACTTATAGAGAAGACATTGACGGAACAAGACATCCGATCAACCGTGCATACCTCACGATCGTTGCTCTGGATAAAAATGATCAGCCAACCGAGGTCCCGGGTTTGCTCATTGAGAGTCCGTCTGAGCAAATGGAATGGGAGAGCGCGAAAAAACGCAGAGAGATGCGGATCTTTCGGCGTCAGGAAGGGTTTTAATTGTCATGCATAAAAAAAGGTCCACTGGACCTTTTTTTAGTGCCTTTCCGGAGGCCCCCCGTTTTTCTGCATCATCTGAATCATCTGAACCATCCGGTCGATCTGCATTCTCTCCTCTTGTGACTTTCCTTCTTTTAGGAGATCAAGTATCAATGCGATTTCCTCCTGCGTGAACCGGATGCCCTTTTTATTCGCTCCTGTTATGAGTGTCATCATCACCGGAACCAGCGCTTTCCCGCTTTTTCCCTGAGTCTGCATCACTGCAGCTTTGATCAGTTCCAGTTTCACCGGATCGAGTTTCTTCATTGCAGGATCGTTCATCCATTCGTCCATTTGAATCCTTCCTTTCTGCCTGGAACGCATTCATCATTCCCATCATATCTGCCATGTCTGACATTCCGGAAGACTGCATCATTTCTTCCATATTTACAGACTGCATCATCTGCATCATTTCCACTGCCTGTTCCATATTATCAAACATTTCACAGGCCTCCTTGGTCAGATAAGGTCTTAGATCATCCATAAGAGTATGGATATCCAGCTTTTTTTGCCGCAGCCGCCTTCTGCGGCTATCATAATAAGGAGGTTGGAAATAGTAAATGGCATTCTGTAGTTCACTGAGTTTGGCATAAATACCAGCCATACGCTGTAAATCCGGCGGAAGATAGGGAATCATAAGCTTCATGGTCTGCAGCAACTCTGTTGTGACCATCAAGTCAAATGGTGTCATTTTAAGAGGCGGCTTTTTTTCCATATTCACTCCCCGGATACAACGTTATCAATATATATGATAAAAAGTAGCTTTTCAGAACCTCTTAAAAAAAGATAAGCCGATTCGTCGGCGATTTTACGAATATATGGAGAGAGATTATGTATAGTTACAATAAAATAGAAGTATTTCTTGTGAAAAGAGCATCATAGTAATTCAGCATATACTGATACTAAAGAAAGAAAGGACAGAATAATATGTATTCCAAAATCATGATTGATGGCAATTCCATTTATGAAATAGATGAAGAGTGTTTGAGGCAAAAGGAAAGAAAGAGACGAGAAAAAGAACAACAAAAAAGAGAAGAAAATCCAAAAAAGCAAAAGAATGTAAGAAACTTAACAAAATGAGTACACGTAATATAAGGGATGCCATATTAAGGCATCCCTTATAGTTTTATCTTAGTCTAGCATCCGCAGCCACAGTCCCAGTTGTTGTTTCCGTTACAGCAGAAAAGAAGAATCAAGATGATCCAAAGACAACTGTTGTTTCCGCAGTCATCTGAACGTCCGCTTCCGAATCCGCATCCGCCGCAGCAGAAGAGAAGAATGATGATCAGAAGGCAGGAAGAGATTCCACCTCTGTTACATCCGAACGTAGAAGCTGAATTTTCGCAGCCACAGCCGCAGTTTGTTGCACTTAAGTCACTCATGTTTATACCCTCCAACAGGTTTCTTTACACTTTATCATATGTATCAAGGCTTGCCAGTGTTTCGAAGAAAACAAACATTTTTTGACGTGTTTGAATATTCTATATTAAAGAAAGAATGACTCGAGGAAATCGATGTATGTATAACCTGAAAAGAAATGTACATTACTGGTGTCAAGATACAATTTCAGGAAACCTGACCGGGAAAGGGATCAATATCGCAATCCTGGATACCGGTATTGCACCTCATCCTGACCTGAAGGATCATATGATTGCCTGGAAAGATATGGTTCATAATAGAGAAAAGCCGTACGATGATAATGGACACGGCACACATGTATCCGGAATCCTGTCCGGAGATGGGCGGAGCAGCCGTAAGACCATATCGGGAATCGCGCCGGAATCCGGAATCATGGCAGTGAAAGTGTTGAACAGTAAAGGAGACGGAAGAATCGCTCATGTGATTGGAGGTATCCAATATATCTTAAAAGAACGAAACCGGTATCGAATAAGGATCGTCAACATTTCCATCGGAACAGCACCGCATCCGGGAAATGCAGATGAAGCAGAACTAGTGTCCTGGGTAGATCGGTTATGGGACGCAGGATTGGTTGTTGTCACCGCAGCCGGAAATCTGGGGCCGGACACCTGCAGTATCACCCTTCCCGGAATCAGCCGCAAAGTAATTACGGTTGGTTCTTGCCTGGGACAGTCATTTTCTAATGAAGTTCCTCAGCAGGCTCTCCTTTATTCCGGCTGTGGACCAACCGAAGAATGTGTCAAAAAACCGGATATCACAGCACCCGGAAACGGGATCTATTCCTGCAATTACCGCTATCCGGTGTACAGTCGAATGCCTTATCTCAAAAAAAGCGGTACTTCCATGGCAACTCCGGTTGTTTCCGGAAGTGTTGCGCTTCTTCTGGAAAAATATCCGGACATGAAGAACACTGAAGTGAAATTGCGTCTTTGGGACAGCTGTGATGATCTGGGACTTCCGGAAAACAGACAAGGACACGGGCAGATCAATATAACCAAATTACTTACGTAAAAAAATTTTAGATTGTCAAGAAAAAACACTTGACACCAAAACGGAAATATTATATGATATCCGAGGTGATAAGTGATGGATGAAATTCTGAAGCAAACATTATTATATGATTTTTACGGTGAACTTCTGACGGATCACCAAAAGGAGATCTATGAACAGGTTGTTCTGGAAGATTATTCGCTGAGTGAGATTGCGAAGGATGCAGGGATCAGCCGCCAGGGTGTGCATGATATGATCAAGCGTTGTAACAAGACACTGGAAGGTTATGAAGAAAAGCTGCATCTTGTGGAGAAGTTCATGTTTATCAAACAGAAAGTTCATGAGATCAATTTATTACTGGAAGATTACGAGGATCAGAATGAGGCTGAACTGATACAGAAAGTCAGAAAGCTCTCAGGCGAGATTATAGAGGAGTTATGATATGGCATTTGACAGCTTAACTGAAAAACTTCAAAATGTATTCAAGAACCTGAGAAGCAAAGGTCGTCTTACGGAAGACGATGTCAAGACCGCACTCAGAGAAGTGAAGATGGCGCTCCTTGAGGCGGATGTGAATTTCAAAGTGGTAAAGAAATTCGTGAAAGATGTTCAGGAACGTGCAGTAGGACAGGACGTGATGAATGGCCTGAACCCGGGGCAGATGGTGATCAAGATCGTAAATGAAGAACTGGTAAATCTGATGGGATCCGAGACAACCGAGATCAAGCTCCAGCCGGGCAGCGCGAAGACAGTCATTATGATGGCAGGTCTTCAGGGTGCTGGTAAGACGACAACGGCGGCAAAGCTCGCCGGTAAGTTCAAACTCAAGGGCAAGAAACCACTTCTGGTCGCATGCGATGTTTATCGTCCTGCTGCGATCAAGCAGCTGCAGATCAACGGGGAAAAGCAAGGCGTGGAAGTTTTTTCCATGGGCGAGAATCAGAAACCTGCGAACATTGCCAAGGCTGCGTTGGAACATGCAGCGAAGAACGGCAACAATCTGATCATTCTGGATACAGCCGGACGTCTTCATGTAGACGAAGATATGATGGCGGAGCTTCAGGAAATCAAGAAAACCGTGGAAGTGCATCAGAGTATTCTGGTTGTGGATGCGATGACCGGTCAGGATGCCGTCAATGTAGCGGATCAGTTCAATAAACAGATCGGGATCGACGGTGTGATCGTTACGAAGCTCGACGGTGATACCCGTGGCGGTGCGGCGCTTTCTATTAAAGCCGTGACCGGATGTCCGATTCTCTATGTCGGCATGGGTGAGAAACTTTCAGATCTGGAACAGTTTTACCCGGATCGAATGGCATCACGTATACTCGGTATGGGCGATGTGCTAAGCCTGATTGAAAAGGCAGGTCAGGAAATCGATGAAGACCAGGCCAAGAAGATGACCGAGAAGCTCAAGAAGGCACAGTTCGATTTTGATGATTATCTGGAAAGTATGAAACAGATGCGTAAGATGGGCGGTTTCGGAAATGTAATGAGCATGCTTCCGGGACTGGGAGCGATGGGCGGCAAAGGAAAGATGCCGGATATCGATTCCGACGAAGCGGAGCGTAAAATGGCCCGTGTGGAGGCAATCATTTACTCTATGACTCCTGCAGAGAGAAGCAACCCGGATCTTTTGAATCCTTCCAGAAAGCGAAGAATTGCAGCCGGAGCAGGTGTGGACATTGCCGAAGTAAATCGCACAGTCAAGCAGTTTGACCAGATGCGCAAAATGATGAAACAGTTCCCGGGAATGATGGGAGGAAAAGGCGGAAAACGAGGCAAATTCAGAATGCCGTTCTAGCCGTTATCAGAAGATATATACGCCTTGTGCGTTTATATACACAATATTAGAAAATAATTCAGGAGGTGACATAAAATGGCAGTAAAAATCAGATTAAAAAGAATGGGACAGAAGAAGGCTCCTTTCTATAGAATCGTTGTAGCTGATGCAAGATCTCCAAGAGACGGAAAGTTCATCGAAGAAATCGGAACTTATGATCCGAATCAGGATCCGAGCGTATTCAAGGTAGATGAAGAAGCAGCTAAGAAATGGTTAAACAACGGTGCTCAGCCTACAGAAGTAGTTGGAAAGATTTTTAAAGCAGCAGGTATTGAGAAATAGGCTGCTTCGCGGAGGTGCGAGTGATGAAAAATTTAGTAGAAGTAATTACGAAAGCACTTGTGGACAATCCGGAAGGCGTTGTAGTTACCGAGAAACAGGAAGGCAAGACAACCGTTATCGAAGTGCATGTATCCGACAATGATATGGGCAAGGTAATCGGTAAGCAAGGCCGTATTGCAAAAGCAATCCGTTCCGTTGTTAAAGCAGCTGCGGCAAAAGAAGACAAAAAAGTTGTAGTTGAAATTATGCAATAATAACCGTAAGAAAATGAACGCAGGTAAGGTTTTATCTGCGTTTTCTTTTCGTAATCAACATGAAAGCAAGGGAGAAAACGATGCAGCAAAATGAATATTTACAAGTAGGCGTCATCACCTCGACCCATGGTATACGCGGAGAAGTAAAGGTGTTTCCGACAACCGACGATCCGTCACGCTTTGAAGACTTGAAAGAAGTCGTTCTGGATACCGGTAAAGAATACCGGAAACTCGCAATCGAAGGTGTAAAATATTTCAAACAATTCGTAATCCTTAAATTTAAAGGAATCGATAATATAAATGATATAGAAAAATATCGAAAGATGCCCCTTCTGGTGTCAAGAGAAGACGCTGTAGAACTGGAAGATGACGAATACTTTATGGCTGATATTCTGGAAATGGATGTATATACAGATGGGGGAAAATTTTTCGGAACGCTTACAGATATCTTGGAGACGGGCGCCAATGATGTGTATGTGATCGACACCAAAGAACACGGAGAAGTGCTGATCCCTGCGATTAAAGACTGCATTCTGGATGTGAATACCGAAGAAAATAAAATGACGATTCATCTGATGGACGGATTGATTTCATAGGACAGGAGAAAAACGTATGAGATTTCACATTATGACTTTATTTCCGGATATGGTATTAAATGGTCTGAATACGAGCATCATCGGACGTGCAGCCGAGAAAGGAATTCTCCAGATTGAAGCCTGGAATATCCGGGATTATGCGTTTAACAAACACAACAGTGTCGATGATTATCCTTACGGTGGCGGTGCGGGAATGTTGATGCAGGCAGAACCGGTTTTTCAGACTTATAAGGCAATCTGCGGTGAAATCGGGGCTTCCGATGACAAGAAACCGCGCGTTGTCTATCTATCACCCCAGGGCAGACCGTTCAACCAGTCCATGGCAGAAGAATTTTCCAAAGAGGAAGAACTGATCCTTCTCTGTGGCCATTATGAAGGAATTGATGAACGAGTTCTGGAAGAGATCGTAACAGATTATGTATCGGCAGGCGATTATGTTCTGACCGGAGGCGAGCTCCCCGCTATGATGATGGTGGATGCCATATCCAGACTGATTCCGGGAGTCCTTCACAATGATGTGTCAGCAGAATTTGAAAGCTTTCAGGATCATCTCCTGGAATATCCGCAGTATTCCAGACCGGAAGTATGGCACGACAAGCAGGTACCTCCGATCCTCCTTTCCGGTCATCATGCAAACGTAGAAAAATGGCGCAGAGAACAATCCGTAATCCGAACTGCCAAATGGAGACCGGATCTTCTGAAACATGCACTCTTAACAGAAGATGAGTGGAAAATTGCCAGAGAAATACGTGATAAAAAGAAAATAAACGAATAAATAATCTACTTGGCTGTAAACAGTATCATATGGTATAATATTTTCAGGTATAATTCTTTGTGTCTGGAAAGGGGGACTCTATATGATGGAACAGAAAATAGAGAGTCTGAAACGTGCATTAAAAGAAAGTAAATACACGGTAGCACTCTGCGGTTCCGGTATTCTGGAAGAGGAAGGGTACATGATGCTCAAAAAGCCGGAGAGAGCTTATGATATCGAAACCCGATATGGTGTGTCACCGGAATACATTTTTTCTGATGGGTATTACAGCACAAGACCTGATAAATTTTTTGAATTTTACAGGAATGAAGTGCTCCTGGATATTGAGCCGGGAGATTCTCCGAGAAAACTGGCAGAACTTGAAAGAGCCGGAATGATCGACTGTATTGTAACGAGCAATATTTACAACCTGTCAGTGCGTGCAGGATGCAGAAATGTCGTCAATCTGCACGGAAATATTTACGATAACAAATGCCCGCACTGCGGAAGAAGTTATTCGGTCGATTATATAAAAAATACCGTCAAAGTTCCTCGATGTGAGAGCTGTGGATCCGTGATCCGGCCCATGGTATCGCTTTTCGGAGATATGCTGGACGGACAATTGATTGCCAGAACAGCTACAGAGCTTGAAAAGGCAGATGTTCTTCTGATTCTTGGAACTACACTGGATTCTGAAGTATTTCATAATTATGTAAAATACTTTGACGGAAGCCGACTTATCGTCGTTCATAAGGAACCACATCTGAAAGACAGATACGCAGACCTGGTTATTTGTGATGACCCGAAAAATGTGTTGAATGCACTATGATTTCACAAAAAACCCTTGCATCCTTTGCTGTGTTGTGGTAAAATGTAGCATGTTGTGAGAAGAAAGAGATGGTCCTCTGGTACGAATTACGTATTTATGAACGTCAAAATATGAAGGAGGTCACACATATGAACGAAATTATTAAAAACATTGAAGCAGCACAGTTAAAAGCAGATGCTCCGGAATTCAGAGTTGGTGATACTGTAAAAGTATACGGTAAAATCAAAGAAGGAAACCGTGAAAGAATTCAGGTTTTTGAAGGAACTGTTTTAAAAAGACAGGGCGGCGGAGCAAGAGAAACATTTACAGTAAGAAAGAATTCTAACGGAATCGGTGTTGAGAAGACATGGCCGCTGCACTCACCAAACGTAGAAAAAGTAGAAGTTGTTCGTAAAGGTAAAGTAAGACGTGCAAAACTGAACTACTTAAGAGATCGTGTAGGTAAGAGAGCAAAAGTAAAAGAGTTAGTAAAATAGTAAATGCTTTAGAGGGACAAATACAAATGGGTACTTGTCCCTTTTTCACACTATAGAATAGGATTTCTGATATTTACAAAAGGGGAGAACTATGCACAGAGATTTGCAATTCGGGAAAGAGACGAAAAGGCGGGCCAGTTTTGAATGGGTTCCGGGAGCTTTGAAATGGCTTCTGCAGATCATCATCGTATGTTTTATGGCGTTTGTATTTGTGTGGTATTTCGGACAGCGAGTCAGCAACATCGGGGATTCCATGAGTCCGATCATTAAGAACGGGGATATCGTTCTGGTAAATCGCATTCTCTACGACGCAAGTACACCCAAAAGAGGAGATGTGATCGTATTCAAACCGAACGGGAATGAAATGCTTCATTCATACATTAAGCGAATCATTGCACTTCCCGGTGAGACGGTGAAAATCGAAGAAGGAAAGATATTCGTTAATGGGAAAGAGCTGGAAGAGGAATATGAAACCAGTGCAATTGTCGATGCCGGGCTTGCGTCTGAAGAAATCACGCTTGCAGGAGATGAATTCTTCGTACTGGGAGACAACCGCGAGAGCAGTACAGACAGCAGAATGCCTGAAATCGGTAATGTGAAACGTTCTGAAATCGAGGGAAAGGCATGGTTTATCATAACCCCCGGGAAGCGTTTTGGATGGATAGAATAGAAAGAAGTGAGGATGAAGTATGAATTTTCAATGGTATCCTGGACATATGACAAAGGCAAGAAGGATGATGCAGGAGAATATCAAATTGATCGATCTGGTAATCGAACTTGTGGATGCAAGAATCCCCATGAGCAGCCGGAATCCGGATATTGACGAACTGGGACGAGGCCGTGCCAGACTGATCCTTCTAAATAAAAGTGATCTTGCAGATGACAGATGCACAGATGAATGGGTAGCATATTTTAAAGGAAAAGGATATTCAGTTGTAAAAGTAAATTCGAGAAAAGGCGGCGGAATGAAAAGCATTCAGAATGTGATTCAGGAAGCGTGCCGTGAAAAGATCGAGCGGGACCGGAAACGAGGAATTTTAAACCGTCCGGTTAGAGCTATGGTTGTCGGAATTCCGAACGTCGGAAAATCTACATTTATTAATTCTCTTGCCGGAAAGGCCTGCGCCAAAACCGGAAACAAACCGGGAGTCACAAAGGGAAAACAGTGGATACGCCTGAACAAAAACGTCGAGCTTCTCGACACACCGGGAATCCTCTGGCCGAAATTTGAAGACCAGACAGTAGGTCTCCGACTGGCTTTAATTGGCTCCATTAAAGATGAAATCATGAATATTGAAGAACTGGCAGCTGAACTTTGCGGATTCATGAAGAAAGAATATCCCGGAAGATTAGCTGAAAAATATGCGGTAGATGAAGTGGAAGATAATTATCAGATGCTGGAACAAATTGCAGAAAGCCGTCATTGTCTGGTTCGCGGGAATGAACTTGACACGAAAAAAGCAGCTTCCATGCTTCTGGATGATTTCAGGAATGGTAAGATCGGACCGCTTACGCTTGAATTTGTAAAGGAGTATGAACATGAATCATAATACAGAGCAGGAACTCGTTAACGCAGCGGATACTGTTAAAAAAACTTCCGGTTTCTGGAAAGAACTGGGCAGCTGGATCCTTTATTTTTTATTTGTCATCGTAATCACATATCTGATTATTACATTTGTCGGTCAGCGCACCAAAGTTGACGGACATTCCATGGAACCGGCGTTAAGCAATGGAGATAATCTGATCGTAGACAAGCTGTCCTTCCGATTCCGTGATCCGCAGCGGTATGAAGTAATCGTATTCCCATACCAGTACGCGGAAAATACATATTATATCAAACGCATCATCGGGCTCCCGGGCGAAACTGTCCAGGTGAAGGACGGAGCCGTATATATCAACGGTGAACAGCTGGACGAACATTTCGGAGCCGAGCCGATGGTAAATGCCGGAATTGCGGCGGAGCCGATTACGTTGGGTGAAGATGAGTATTTTGTATTGGGAGATAACAGAAATCACAGCAGCGACAGCCGGGAACCAAGCGTCGGTGTCTTAAAACGAGACCAGCTCATAGGGCGTGCATGGGTTCGGATCTATCCGTTCAACAAAATCGGAGTGGTAAATCATGGATAAGAAAAGCATCAGAGAAATTGAAGAAGAATTCAAACAGACTACGGGGGACCGAAATGCGCTTTATTTGCGTTATGCTGATGATGACCGCGCCGGAGTCATTCGCCTGATTGCGAAATACAGGAAACAGGATGAGAAATGTAAAAAAGAACAGGATCGCCTGGAGGCGATGTGCTGTTATGAGAAGGAATACAGCAGCTACGGCATAGTATGCGGTATCGACGAAGCCGGAAGAGGACCACTGGCAGGTCCGGTCGTTGCCGGTGCGGTGATTCTTCCGAAAGATTGCCGCATCCTATATCTGAACGATTCCAAACAGCTTTCTGCTAAGAGAAGAGAATGTCTTTACGATGAGATCATGGAGAAAGCGATTTCGGTCGGTGTCGGTATGGCAAGCCCGGCAAGAATCGATGAGATTAATATTCTTCAGGCAACTTATGAAGCAATGCGTAAGGCAATCGACAATCTGAACTGCGTACCGGATGTCCTGCTCAATGACGCCGTTACCATACCTGAAGTTTCTATCAGACAGGTGCCGATCATCAAGGGGGACGCAAAAAGCCTTTCCATAGCCGCAGCAAGCGTCATTGCGAAGGTCACAAGGGACCGGCTCATGATCCAATACGATGAAGTGTTTCCGGAATATGGTTTTAAGGATCACAAAGGATACGGATCCGCCGCACATATCGAAGTGTTGAAACGTCTCGGTCCGACACCGATCCACCGACAGACATTCATTAAAAATTTTTTTGACTGATCCGCTAGAAAGAGAGCGGCGTGATCAGCTATCTGAACACACAGGTTGTACTTACGGGAAACCAGATCTGATGCGATATGAACATACAAAAGGGACACAGAAATCATCATTCAAACAGACGAAGAACAGGAGCTGATTATGAACTCCTTGCAGGAGATTTTCTGAAAAAGCAGGGTTATCGGATCCTTCAGTATAATTTTCGCTGCAGAAACGGCGAGATTGATATCATCGCAGAAAACGGATGTGATTTGATATTCTGTGAAGTGAAATACCGAAGTGGTTCCCAATCTGCGATTCCGCTTGAAGCGGTGCATCCAGAAAAGCAGCGCCGGATTTCCAAAACGGCACTGTATTATCTTACAAAGACGAATCAGACAGAACGATTCTGCAGATTTGACGTGATCGGAATTACGGATCAGGAAATAACTTGGGTAAAAAATGCATTTGATTTTACAGGAGTGTAAGAATGAAAATAGGATTACATTATAAAGATAACAGAAAGGTATTTGAAGAAAAAGAAATCGAACAGGTTCCTTTCCTTCAGTATCCGCTTTTTGAAAATACGAACATCGTGAATCACGGGATTTCTACACGTCTTGGTGGTGTAAGCAAAGGAATCTACGCGACAATGAATCTCAGCTATACCCGTGGTGACGCGGAGGAGAATGTGCGTGAAAACTATCGCAGAATCGGAAAGGCAATTGGCGTTGATCCTGCCCGTATGGTTTGTTCACGCCAGACACATACTACCAATGTCCGGATTGTGACGGAAGCAGATGCCGGAAAAGGAGTGACGAGAGAGCGGGATTATGATAATGTGGATGGCCTTGTGACCAATATCCCCGGCATCTGCCTTGTAACGTTCTATGCAGACTGTGTTCCGCTTCTTTTTGTTGATCCGGTCAAACGTGTCATCGCATCCAGTCATTCTGGGTGGAGGGGAACTGCCGCGAGGATGGGTCAGGTAACCGTAGATATCATGCGAAGCAAATTCGATTGCAGGCCGGAAGATATTCTTGCGGCAGTCGGGCCTTCCATCTGTCAGGATTGCTATGAAGTAAGTGAAGATGTCATTCAGAAATTTCAGAACGCATTTGATGAAGCAGACTGGAATGATCTATATGATCGAAAGGAGAACGGAAAATATCAGCTGAATCTATGGAAAGCAAATGAGATTGTGCTTCTTCAGGCCGGCATTTTACCGGAGCATCTGGCCGTGACGAATCTCTGTACCTGCTGTAATCCGGATCTTCTGTTTTCACACCGTGCATCGAATGGAAAACGAGGAAATCTGGCAGCATTTCTTGCATTAAAGGAGGAGCAATAGCATGCAGTTACGTAATCCTGTTTTATTTCTTGCCGAATCGACGGATCTTACAGTAAACGCAGAAGAAGCGGTTGAAAAAATCAGTACATTTAACAAAATACTTGAGACAAAAGGACCGGAAGTCCTTTCATTCGCGATCCGTGTGCTTCTGGTCCTTGTCTTCTTTTATATCGGGCATCGCCTGATTGGCTGGGTAAGGAAGATCGTCCGTGGCTCCATGAAACGCGGTAATATTGATACCGGTGCATGCCAGTTCGTGGATTCCCTGTTGAAATTCGGGCTCCATATTCTTCTGGTTCTGTATCTGGCTAATGAACTGGGCATCGAATCCACATCCACAGCAGCTATTATTGCCTCCGGTGGTATGGCAGTCAGCCTTGCACTGCAGGGAAGTCTCTCCAATCTTGCAGGCGGAATGCTGATTCTCCTTTTGAAACCGTTCGTAGTCGGGGATTATATTATGGAGGACAGTCACGGCAACGAAGGAACGGTGAAGGAAATACAGATTTTTTATACAAAGCTTTCAACGGTGGACAATAAAACGATCGTCATTCCGAACGGTACACTTGCAAATACCAGTCTGACCAATTTTTCCGACAAAGAATATCTCAAACTGGATCTACGGGTAGACATTTCCTATGATTCTGACTTGCGTAAAGCGAAAGCGCTCCTTTACGACATTCTGGATAAGGACGAAGATGTTGATAAAGAAAGGGAACACATTGTATTCGTACATGATCTGGGAGAGAGTTCTGTCGTATTAGGAGTGCGTGCATTCGTGAAGACGGAAAAATACTGGCCGACGCGATGGCGACTGCTGGAAACGATCAAACTGACCCTGGATGAGAACGGTATTGAAATTCCGTTTGCACAATTAAAAGTACATATGGATAAATAGTTTGACAGCTTTTGTGTGAGAGATTATAATAAACGGGAAATTTAACAGGGAGAAGATACGATGAGAGTGATAGCAGGGAAAGCACGGCGTATACAACTGAAGACGATTGAAGGGATGGATACCCGTCCGACTACGGACCGGATCAAGGAGACTCTTTTCAATATGATTTCACATGGGCTTTGCGACTGCACCTTTCTTGATCTTTTTGCAGGCAGCGGTGCAATCGGTATCGAAGCTCTGAGCCGTGGTGCAGAAAAAGCGGTATTTGTAGAGAAGAACCCCCGTGCGGCAGCGTGTATCAGGGAAAACCTGGAACGGACGAAGCTTTCCGGTCAGGCTGAAGTGATTATAAGTGATGCGCTAGGAGCACTTCGAAAATTGGAAGGGAAGAAAAGATTTGACTATGTATTTATGGATCCGCCGTACAATCATCTGTTGGAAAAGCAGATGCTCGAATATCTGGCTGATTCTTCACTGCTTGCTTACGACGCACTGATTATCGTAGAAGCATCTCTTGAAACGGATTTTTCCTATCTCGAGGGGCTTGGTTTCTCTTTGATTAAACGAAAAGAATACAAAACAAATGCACATGTTTTTGTGCAGCGCAAAGGAGAAGACCAATGTTAAGAGCAATCTATCCCGGTAGTTTTGATCCGGTTACCTTCGGGCACCTCGATATCATGACAAGAGCCTGTAATATTGTGGACGAACTGATTATCGGTGTGCTGCGGAATAAAGCAAAAATGCCGTTGTTTTCTGTAGAAGAACGTGTTAAAATGTTAGAAGAAGTAACTTGTAATCTACCGAACGTCAGAATTATTCCTTTTGAAGGACTGCTTGTCGATTTCGCAAAGGAGTTGGATGCGAAAGTTGTCATTCGAGGACTTCGTGCGATCACAGACTTTGAATACGAACTGCAGATGGCTCAGACGAACCAGAAGCTGCAGTCAGATATAGAGACATTATTTCTCACCACCAGCCTGGATTATTCATATCTGAGCTCAACAACTGTAAAAGAAGTGGCAGCCTTTGGCGGAGATATTTCTCAATTTGTGCCGGAAGCTGTAGCTGACAGAATGAAAGATAAAATGCCGTAAATCCAAACGGCAAGAAGGAGAGTGTAAATTATGAGCAGCCGTATTGAACAGATTATTGAAGAAATTGAAGAGTACATCGACAGTTGTAAATTTCAGCCCTTATCTACAACTAAAATTATTGTAAATAAGGATCAGATGGATGAACTTCTTCGCGAACTCCGTATGAAAACTCCGGATGAGATCAAGCGCTATCAGAAGATTATCGCAAACAAAGATGCGATCCTTGCCGATGCCCAGTCTAAAGCAGAAAGCATGATCGAGGAAGCGCAGATCCACACCAACGAGCTTGTAAGTGAACATGAGATCATGCAGCAGGCATATTCTCAGGCAAATGAGATCGTAATGGCGGCCACAGAGCAGGCTCAGCAGATCCTGGATAATGCAACGAACGATGCAAACGATATCCGCATCGGTGCGATGCAGTATGCGGATGATCTTCTTGCAAATGCCGAAAGCATCATTGGTCATACGCTGGACAGTTATACGACGAAGTATGACGGACTTGTGAATTCTCTGCAAGAATGCTACGATGTTGTACGTAACAACCGCGCAGAACTTGAAATACCGGATAAATCTGCGCGAGGACTTGAAGCAGAATTCGGTACAGAAGAATTACCGGAAGAATAATAAGGGGAGCACGGCAATTCATCAACGATACAATGTCACAAAGGCAAAAGATAAAAGGCTGGTTACCAAAGCGGTAATCAGCTTTTCTGTTATGTAGCGTGCCATGGAGAAATCGGTTTTCGCAGTCATACATCTGGTCTGAAATACAGCACAGATTCCACCAAAAGAAATAAGTGCCATCATAAGAGCATACCGGATTGGAAAGAAAAACCGGCTATTTGCCAGCATGCTGATACCGGCTGTGATTTCTATAGAGGGAAGAATCAAATTGCACCAGATCAAATTTCTGCAAGGAATCTCCTTGAGCAATGCAAGCGCAATGGAGCAGACGATGATATATCCGCCTATTTTCACAATTCCTTCACAGCTCTCTGTAATACAGTCATCAAGAAGTTCCAACATCGTTTCCGGCTTCGATGAGAGATCCGCCATAATTTTGGATGCTCTCGGGGTACTGGTTCTACCGTAAAAGTTGCGAAAAATGAAACTGCAGATTACCGAGGATGAGACCAGAATCATAAGACTTATCAAAGCCAGATCTTTTCGCTTCAGCGTTTGCATGCATACATAGCTAATGACGAACATCGGACTGGTATTGTTACAAAAAGACAACAGATATTCACCTTCTTTTTCGGAAATATATCCGGATTTCACAAGACTTACGGAGGTTCTTGCACCCATTGGATATCCGCAGAAAAAGCCGGTCAGAACGGCAAGAGAAGAAGCCGGCGATATCTGAAATAATGCACCGGTTACCGGATGCAAAAGAGAAGATATTGCTTCCAGAGCACTGCTTCCTGTAAGCAGACCGGTGATAACCATGAACGGAAACAAGGTGGGAAGAACCGTTCGAAACCATAGAAGAAGCCCCTCTCTGGCACCTGCAAATACTACTCCCGGGAAAGTAAGCATCAGGACAAAAAGTGTGATCAGGAATGATGTGTTGAGATTATGCTTCATAAAACCTCAAAATACAAAATCTTTTCTTCACAATATACGGGACAATATCACAGTTTATTCCATTTCCGGATCCAGTGAAAATAACATAAGATTTCGCTATTACGCATAGATTCATAAAAAAACGGAGATGCGTCTGGATGCGTAAAAACAAATCCGGCCTTTTCCTTCTGTATCTACTGGGTGCTGCCTTTCTTGTTATGATTCTTAACACAAATCTGAAGATGAAGGCACGTCTGACAAAACTGAATGATACGACGATATTTTCGGATGAATTCCGCTCTCATGAAATCGGTGAGGAGAATCTCAAGATACTGAAAGAGATGCAGCCGGAGGACCGGGGAACATCCGCAGCGCTGATGATGCTGGGGGGATTTGAAAACGGGGAAGAAAAGCTGTGGACCTCCAGGCCTGCCTGGAGAGCGTACAGGGACGCCTGCTGTGCAATCTGGAATGAAGCAATTTATTTTCCGGTGCCGAACTCAACTGTACATGAGGAATATCAGGTCCATTTTACGGATTCCTGGATGAACGAACGCACCTATGGTGGGAAACGAGAACATGAGGGTACTGATCTTATGGCCTCGAAAGATGTACCCGGTCTGTATCCGGTTGTCAGTATTTCGGACGGCACTGTTATGAATAAAGGCTGGCTGGAAAGGGGCGGATACCGTATCGGAATTCTGTCTGCTCAAGGCGGCTATTATTATTATGCACATCTGGATTCCTATGCGGATCTGGAGGAAGGAGACACTGTTTGTGCGGGAGATCTCATCGGATTTATGGGAAATACTGGTTATGGGGAAGAAGGGACAAAAGGAATGTTTCCGACGCATCTCCATATCGGTATCTATTTATATCCTGGCGAAAATGAGATCAGTGTGAATCCGTACTGGATTTTACGAACATTGGAAGAGAAAAAACTTTCCTGTTCATTCTAACTATGTTATACTTAAACGATATGGAGGAAAGATTCATGATACAATTGCCAGAAAGATTTGAAGAAAAGATGCAGTGCCTTCTGGGCTCTGAATTTGAGGAATATATCCGCTGTTACGAGGAGCCGCGTTATTATGGGCTTCGGGTTAATACACGAAAGATCTCTGTGGAGGACTTCCTAAAAATTGCACCATTTCCGCTGACACCGATCCCGTGGATTGAAAATGGATTTTATTATGACGGGGAGCAGGTCGCGCCGGCGAAACACCCCTACTATTTTGCAGGGCTGTATTATCTGCAGGAGCCCAGCGCGATGACACCGGCCAATCGGCTTCCTGTATCACCGGGAGAACGTGTGCTGGATGTATGTGCAGCCCCCGGCGGAAAAGCAACGGAACTTGGAGCAAAGCTTATGGGAGAAGGGGTACTGGTTGCCAATGATATCAGCAGTTCCCGTGCAAAGGGGCTTCTTAAGAATCTGGAAGTATTCGGCATCGGGAACATGCTAGTCCTCAGTGAAGAACCGGGTAAGCTGGAGAACTATTTTACCGGATATTTTGACAAGATTCTTATCGATGCTCCCTGCTCGGGAGAAGGGATGTTCCGCAAGGACAGGAAGATGGTAAAAGCCTGGGAAGAACATGACCCATCCTTTTTTGCGAAACTCCAGCGAAGCATCATCACCCAGTCTGCACGCATGCTGAAGCCGGGAGGCATGATGCTGTATTCAACATGTACCTTCGATCCGGAAGAGAATGAAGGTACGATCATGCATCTTTTGAAGGAATATCCGGAATTTGAAATTCTTGAGATGAAAGGATATGAGGGCTTTGCAGAAGGAATCCCATCGGCAATAGACGGAGGAATTCCCAAACTGACGAAAACCGTACGCATTTTCCCGCACCGCATGAGAGGCGAGGGGCATTTCCTGGCACTTCTGCAAAAAGGACAGGCGGATACAGAACATGATGCCGATCATTATCCTTCCGCAAAGGGGGGCAGGAAAATTCCGGAAGAGCTTTCTGAATTTTTTGCGGATGTCGCATGGGATCTGAAGCCGGAACGCCTTGATATCCGCAATGAACGGGTTTATTACATGCCGGAGGATCTGCCTGATCTAAAGGGAATCCGTTTTCTGAGAAGCGGCCTTCTGCTTGGAGAACTAAAGAAAAAGCGTTTTGAGCCAAGCCAGGCGCTTGCCATGAATCTTTCGATGGAATCATATGCCCATACCTTGGATCTAAAAGCGGAAGATACACGTGTACAGCGTTATCTGAAAGGTGAGACCATCGACGTAGATGATCTTGTTTCTTCCCGGGCAAAGGGATGGCATCTTGTCTGTGTGGACGGATATCCGCTTGGATGGGGCAAGCTTGCAGGAGGAACACTGAAGAATAAATATCTGCCAGGATGGAGGAATCAGTCTGCATGATCCGGTTAGACAAATACCTTGCCGACATGGATATGGGTACACGAAGTGAGATTAAGAAAGCAATTCGTCAGGGAATGGTAAAAGTCGATGACGTGACGGTGAAAAAACCGGAACTGAAGGTTGATGCCGATACGCAGAAAATCGCGGTGAACGGAAAAGAAGTTGTGTATCGCCGGATGGAATATTACATGATGAACAAACCGGCCGGAGTGGTCTCTGCGACAAAAGATCCAAAAGAGAAAACCGTGCTTGATCTGTTCAAAGGACAGCGGAGAAAGGATCTCTTTCCCGTAGGAAGACTGGACAAGGATACGGTAGGACTGCTTCTTGTCACCAACGACGGGGAACTGTCGCATCGCCTCCTGGCGCCCGGAAAACATGTCGATAAGATTTATTATGCAAAAATAGACGGAGAAGTTAATTCTGAAGATGCAGATGCATTTGCACAGGGAATAGATATAGGAGACGAGAAGCTGACCCTTCCGGCCAGACTTGAGATCCTGACTTCCGGGAAAGAATCCGAGATCCGTCTTACTATTCAGGAAGGACGTTTTCATCAGATCAAAAGAATGTTCGAAGCTCGGGGCAAGAAGGTGATCTATCTGCGGCGAGAGTCCATGGGAACACTTGTACTGGATCCACAGCTCAGAGAAGGAGAGTATCGTCCATTGACCGAGGAGGAACTGAAGAAGTTATGTTAGAAGAAATGGAAGCCGTGATCTTTGACCTGGACGGAACATTGGTCGATTCCATGTGGGTCTGGGTCGAAATCGACAAAGAATATATTGAGAAATACGATCTTCGTGCGCCGGAGGATTTTTACGAACAGATGGAAGGGAAAAGTTTTACAGAGACAGCACAGTATTATCTGGATGTCTTTCCCGAACTTCCGCGCACGATCGAGGAAATAAAACAGGAATGGTATGAGATGGCACTGCATAAATATACGCATGAAGTCAGGCTGAAAGACGGTGCAAAGGAGTTCCTGCATGGAATCCACAAAAACCGGATCCGTACCGCCATAGCGACCAGCAATGACCGGAAACTGGTTCTGGCCACACTGAATGCTCTGGGAATCCAGAATGATATTGATGTAATCTGCACATCCTGTGAAGTGAAGAAGGGCAAACCGGCCCCGGACGTGTATCTGGCTGCTGCAAATAATCTTGGCATTGCGCCGGAGAAATGCCTGGTGTTTGAAGATGTACCGATGGGCATCCTTGCCGGGAAAAATGCCGGTATGAAGGTGTGTGCTGTAGAAGATGCATTTTCCAGCTGGCAGGAAGAAAAGAAACGGCAGCTTGCCGATTATTATATTCACAGCTATCATGATATAAAAAATCAAACATTCGAGGTATTATAAATGAGTCAGGGATTTTTACCAATTAACAGAAAGGAAATGCAGGACAGAGGATGGGATCAGGTTGATTTTGTCTATGTGTGCGGAGACGCTTACGTGGATCATCCCTCATTTGGTCATGCCATCATTACAAGGCTTCTGGAATCACACGGATACCGGGTTGCAATCCTGTCACAGCCGGACTGGAAAACGCCGGACAGCATTTGCGAATTCGGGGAACCGCGTCTGGCCTTTCTGGTTTCTGCGGGAAATATGGATTCCATGGTCAATCATTATACCGTTTCAAAGAAAAGGCGCCATCAGGATTCCTACACTCCCGGAGGCGTGATGGGAAAACGTCCCGATTATGCCGCTGTGGTTTATGGGAATCTGATCCGCCAGCGTTATAAAAAGACTCCGATTATTTTAGGGGGAATCGAAGCAAGCCTTCGAAGACTTGCCCACTACGATTACTGGTCAGACCGTCTGAAACGCTCCATCCTTCTGGATTCCGGAGCAGATCTGATTTCCTATGGAATGGGGGAACGCTCGATCATTGAGATTGCAGAGGCACTGGATGCCGGACTCGATGTCAAAGATCTGACCTATCTTGACGGAACTGTCTGCAAAGTGAAGAGTCTGGACAGCATTTATGATGCAGTCATGCTGGAATCCTACGAAGCAATGAAAGAAGACAAGCTTCTCTATGCCAAGAGTTTCTACACCCAGTATCAGAATACGGATCCCTATTCCGGCAAACGTCTGGTGGAACCTTATTCTGACCATCTTTATGTGGTTCAGAATCCACCGGCGAAACCACTTACCCAGCAGGAAATGGATGATGTGTACAGCCTTCCCTATATGAGAACGTATCATCCGTCCTATGAAAAATTCGGAGGAGTACCGGCGATCAGTGAAGTGAAATTCAGCCTGATCAGCAACAGAGGCTGTTTCGGCGGCTGCAATTTCTGCGCACTGACTTTCCATCAGGGTCGTATCATTCAGACAAGAAGCCATGAATCTTTAATTGAAGAAGCAAAGGGATTTACAGAAGACCCGGATTTCAAAGGCTACATTCACGATGTAGGTGGACCAACTGCAAATTTCCGTGCACCCGCCTGCAAGAAGCAATTAAAATACGGCGCCTGTCCGAACAAACAGTGTCTGTTCCCGGCCCCTTGTAAAAACCTGATTGCCGATCATACAGACTATACGGCTCTGTTAAGGAAATTAAGAGAACTGCCGAAGGTGAAAAAAGTTTTCATTCGTTCTGGAATCCGGTTTGATTATCTTCTGGCGGATCCGGACGACACGTTCTTCCGGGAACTCTGTCAATATCATGTCAGCGGCCAGCTGAAAGTCGCACCGGAACACGTATCGGATGATGTTTTGAAGATGATGGGCAAGCCGGAACATGCCGTATATGAAAAATTCACAAAAAAATATGAGAAGCTGAATCAGAAAATGGGATTGAAGCAGTATCTGGTTCCCTATCTGATGTCTTCGCACCCAGGATCTACACTTAAAGATGCAGTATGTCTTGCAGAATATCTGAGAGATCTTGGGTATATGCCCGAACAAGTACAGGATTTCTATCCGACACCGTCCACGATTTCTACATGCATGTACTATACTGGTGTAGACCCGCGTACCATGAAGCCGGTCTATGTGCCAAAGAATCCGCATGAAAAAGCGATGCAGCGGGCATTGATCCAGTATCGTAACCCTCAGAATTACGATCTGGTCATGGAAGCACTGAAGAAGACAGGACGTATGGATCTGGTCGGATTCGGAGAAAAATGTCTGATTCGTCCCAGAAAACTGCGTTCTGAAAAACAGAATACAGAATCAAAGAAAAAGAAAGATTCAAAGAAAAATACGGATATGAAAAAGAAAACCGTTCCCACAAAGAAATCAAACGTAAGAAAGAAGAGGTGATACGATGAAGATAGCAATTGTAACCGGAGCATCTTCCGGGCTCGGCCGTGAATTTGTCAGACAGATTACACGTCTCTATAAGAATCTGGATGAGATCTGGGTGGTTGCGCGAAGAGCCGAAAGGCTGGAAGAACTGAAAGAAAAGCTCCCAGTGTATATCCGTGTCTTTGCAGGAGATATGGAAGAGGATCTAATTTACAAGCAGGTGCTGAACCGCCTGGAAAATCAGAATCCGGATGTCCGAATGCTGGTAAATGCAGCCGGATTCGGGAAAATGGGAACGATCGAAGAGATTGCAGCCGAAGATAAAAAACTGCAGCTCCGCATGATCGATCTGAATTGCCGAGGACTTACCGAGATGACTCTGACTTGCCTTCCTTACATGTCAAAAGGGAGCCGGATCATAAATGTGGCCAGTGCTGCTGCGTTCTGCCCACAGAGCGGATTCGCGGTATATGCAGCCACAAAAGCCTATGTACTCAGCTTTTCCAAAGGGCTTGGTGCCGAAGTCAGAAAGAAAGGAATTATTGTCACAGCTGTCTGTCCGGGACCGGTAGATACCGAATTCTTTGATGTAGCAGGGACCAATAACAGTCTGATGAAAAAAAAGGTTCTCAGTGATGCACCTTCCGTAGTGAGAAAGGCTCTTATCGATGCCAGAAACCGCAAATCTATGTCTGTCTACGGAATCCCGATGAAAGCGGCACAGGCTGCGGCCAAGCTGCTTCCGGATCACATGATTCTGGCAGCGATGGAAAAACTCGGATAACTTCACAATGAATCAATGATATAAAAAGTAAGGCGGGATAACAAATGAAAATACATAAGGGAGAAGCAGGATATCTGAAAAAAAGAAAAGTTCAGCTTATGATCGAGCTGATTCTGGAGGCATCTCTGATCGGAGGGCTTCTTATTGCCGGATATCTTCTGAACCATACAAGACTGAATATATTTACACTGGTAGCCATCCTTGCATGCTTACCGGCATGCAGAGCACTGGTCAATCTGATCATGCTCCTTCCGCACCATTCCATGGATGAGGCGACAGAGCTTGAGATTTCCGGTGTGACGGAATACCTGACGATGCTCTATGACCTGGTCATCACCAGTGAACGAAAAGCGATGCCGGTTGATGCAATTGCCATTTCAGGTAAAACGATCTGTGGATATGCCCGAAACAAAAAGGTCGATACGAATTACTGCGCAAGGCATATCAAGTCCATACTTGCACAGAATAAAATTGAGAAAGTAACCGTTAAGATTTTCCATGATTATGTTGCTTTTCTTAGCAGAGCTGAAGGAATGAATAACATTGCCGCAGTTGAACGCGCAGATCAGCAGCGTCTGGAAGATGATATCAAGCAGATTATAATGGATATTTCTCTGTAGAAGGAGACCGTCATGCAGAAAATCATCGTTTCACCAAACGAGGCCGGACAACGTCTTGACAAATTACTGGCCAAACACTTAAGCGAAGCTCCAAAAAGCTTTTTCTATAAAATGCTTCGGAAGAAAAATATTAAATTAAATGGAGCAAGAGCTCAGGGAAATGAAAAACTGAAAGCCGGAGATGAGATCACACTCTTTCTTGCGGAAGAAACCATACAAAAATTTTCAGGCAAAAAAGAGACGATTCAGAATGAATTTCTGCGTCTGAAAGAGCAAAAAACTCCATTTCAGGTTCTGTACGAGGATTCAGAGGTTCTTCTTGTCGACAAACCTTCCGGGATGCTTTCTCAGAAAGCAAAACCACAGGATATTTCACTCAACGAATATGTGATTGCGTATATGCTCAAAAGCGGATCGCTCTCCTTAAAAGAACTAAAAAGCTTTAAGCCCGGTATCTGTAACCGTCTAGATCGGAATACAAGCGGCCTGGTCGCTGCGGGAAAGACACTTCGCGCTTTGCAGCAGCTTGGGGAAATGTTTCGCTTAAGAACGATGAAAAAGTACTATCTTACCATTGTAAACGGTGAACTTACCAAAGAAACACATATCCACGGATGGCTGGTGAAAGACGAACAGACCAATAAGGTAAGAATCAGTCAGACAGAAGAACCCCGGATGCAGGAAATTGAGACGGCTTATCGTCCCCTTGCCTCAAACGGCAGACAGACACTTCTTGAAGTACATTTGATCACCGGAAGGACCCATCAGATCCGTGCACACCTTGCATCTATCGGGCATGCAGTGATTGGAGACTATAAATACGGTTCGTTCGGAGTCAATTCTTATTTCAAAAAGAGCTATCACTTAGAAGCACAACTCCTTCATGCATGGAAGATGGAGTTCCCGATCTGCGATGGAGCCCTTTCGGGATTATCCGGCAAAACAGTGACTGCTCCGATTCCTGAAATGATGGAACAGATTATAAAAGGAGAACATCTGGCATGGCAACCTGGAATTCAAGAGGACTGCGCGGTTCAACGCTAGAAGATTTTATTAACCGTACCAATGAACGCTATCTGGATCAGGGCCTTGCCCTGATCCAGAAGATCCCGACCCCGATCACACCTGTCCGGATGGACAAGGAAAACCGCCATATTACACTGGCGTATTTCGATCAGAGGAGTACCGTGGATTATATCGGAGCCGTCCAGGGAATTCCCGTCTGTTTCGATGCGAAAGAATGTAATACAGATACCTTTCCGCTTCACAACATCCATGATCATCAGGTCACATTTATGGAAAATTTTGAGAAACAGGACGGCATTTCGTTTATTATCATTTATTACAGTGCACGGAACGAACTCTATTATATGCGCTTTCAGGAACTGAGACGATTCTGGATGCGCGGACAGGAGGGCGGGCGAAAAAGCGTGAGACTGGAAGAACTGGATCCATCTTTTTTCATGCAGTTAAAAGGCGGGATCTATGTACCGTATCTTGACATGATACAAAAAGACCTGGATTTGCGGGAAGATACACCTTGACAATTATCAGGAAAGTACTTATAATACAACAAGGCTTTATTTAGCATGGTAGCATACTAAAGTGAATATTCACACAATGCCTGTTGCATTTCTGAAGAGAGAATAAAATCAGAATCTAAAAAGGAGTTATCAATTTATGAAGCAGTTATTACATACCCCGGAAGGCGTAAGAGATATTTATAAGGATGAGTGTGCCAGAAAGCTTGCACTGACAAACCGTCTCCATAAAGTACTCCATTTATACGGATATCACGATATTCAGACACCGACTTTTGAATTTTTTGACGTATTCCGCAAAGAGATCGGAACGATACCTTCCAGGGAATTATATAAATTTTTTGACCGGGAGGGGAACACACTTGTTCTGAGGCCGGATATGACACCACAGATTGCCCGTGTTGCGGCGACGCTTCTCGGGGAACATGAATTCCCGGCTCGTCTGTGCTATGTCGGAAATACTTTTATCAACCATTCCAGCTATCGGGGAAGACTGCGTGAGACGACCCAGCTCGGAGCCGAATTTCTCGGACTTGATAATGTGGATGCCGATGCAGAGATGCTGGCACTGGTTGTTGACTGTCTGAAGAAGGCAGGGCTGGAGGAATTCCAGATCAACGTCGGCAACGTGGATTTCTATCAGAGTCTGATGGAGGATGCACAGGTAGACGAAGAGACCGAACAACGCCTTCGTGAGCTGATCGCTAACCGGAACTATTTCGGAATGGATGAACTGCTCCAGGAGGCGGAAGTAAAGAAAAGCTCACGCGAAGCATTTTCAGCTCTTCCCGAACTTCTGGGCGGTGTGGAGATCCTTGAACAGGCGAAACGGATCGCTCCGAATTCGAAAGCACTCAAAGCAGTCAAACGTCTGGAAGCCATTTATGAAGTATTGAAAGCTTACAATGTATCCGACTATATCAGTTTTGACCTGAGTATGTGCGGAACATACGGATACTATACCGGAATCATTTTCCGGGGCTATACCTTCGGAACGGGCGATGCCATTGTAAAGGGCGGACGTTACGACCAGCTGGTGGAAAAGTTCGGAAGAACCATGCCTTCCATCGGATTTGCAATCGTGATCGATGATCTGATGAACGCACTGCAGCGCCAGAAGATCCGGATCCCTCATGGTCAGAAGAATACGCTCATCATTTACGATGAAGGACGGCAGAAAGATGCTGTACTGCTGGCGCGCGAATTCCGAAGCAAAGATAAAAACACAGAATTACTGATGAAAGAAGAGGACCGTTCGGTCGAGTTCTATATCGACTACGGTAAACGAACGCTTGCTGGAGGACTTTTGTATCTTCAAAATACCAGTCAGATACGAATGTTCAATCTTCAGACCGGTGAACAGAAAATTATAAAAAGTAGGGATTAACGATGAAGGACATGAGATATTTAACATTTGCCCTCTGTAAGGGACGACTTGCAAGACAGACGCTGGAACTGTTAGAGCAGATGGGAATTACCTGTGACGAGATGAAGGATAAAGATTCCCGGAAACTGATTTTTGTAAACGAAGAACTGAAACTGAAATTCTTTTTATCAAAAGGGCCGGATGTGCCAACCTATGTAGAATATGGTGCGGCAGATATCGGTGTTGTCGGAAAGGACACCATTCTGGAAGCCGGCAGAAAAGTGCATGAAGTACTGGATCTCGGATTCGGGAAATGCCGGATGTGTGTGTGCGGTCCTGCCGAAGCCAGATCTTGCCTGGATAACCACGAACTGATCCGGGTTGCAACGAAATACCCGGCGATTGCAAAGGACTATTTCTACAACACCCGACATCAGACTGTGGAGATCATCAAGCTCAACGGTTCTATTGAACTGGCACCAATCGTCGGACTTTCCGAAGTAATCGTTGACATCGTGGAAACCGGATCTACTCTGCGTGAAAACGGTCTGACGGTGTTGGAAGAGGTTTGTCCGCTTTCTGCGCGTATGATCGTCAATCCGGTCAGTATGCGTCTGGAGAACAAACGAATCAAAGAACTTCTGATGAATATGCGTACGATTTTGAAAGGAGAAGAATAGACGATGAGAATACAAAAGCTGAATAAAGATACGAAACAGAATCTTCTTGAGGATCTTCTGAAAAGAAGTCCGAACAGCTATGGACAGTATGAAGCAAGCGTACAGTCCATTCTGAACGAAGTGAAAGAGAAAAAAGACGAAGCTGTGTTTGCTTTTACCAGAAAATTCGACGGAGCTGAGATTTCAGCGGACAACATTCTGGTGACCGAAGCAGAGATCGAAGAGGCCTATCAGGAAGTGGATGCTTCCCTGCTGGATGTGATCCGCAAAGCCCGTAACAACATTGAAAATTTCCATGCAAAACAGCGTCAGAACAGCTGGTTCGACAGCAAACCGGATGGAACCATCCTTGGACAGAAAGTCACACCGCTTCAGAGAGTCGGAGTCTATGTACCGGGCGGAAAAGCAGTCTACCCGTCTTCCGTACTTATGAACGTCATGCCTGCAAAGGTTGCCGGTGTGGATGAGATCATTATGGTTACACCACCAGGTAAAGAAGGAAAGATCAGTCCCAATACGCTGGTTGCGGCAAAAGAAGCAGGAGTCGATAAAATCTATAAAGTAGGCGGGGCACAGGCAATCGGAGCCCTTGCGTACGGAACGGAATCCATTCCAAAAGTAGATAAGATCGTGGGCCCGGGAAATATTTATGTGGCACTTGCAAAGAAGGCGGTCTATGGACATGTAAGCATCGATTCCATCGCCGGCCCAAGCGAGATTCTGGTGATTGCCGATGAAACTGCAAATCCAAGATATGTAGCCGCAGACCTGTTGTCTCAGGCGGAACATGATGAACTGGCTTCTGCGATCCTGGTTACTACAAGCGAGGAACTTGCAAAAGCTGTTTCCAACGAAGTGGACGGATTCCTGAAAGTTCTTTCCCGGTCTGAGATCATTGCAAAATCTCTCGACAACTATGGTTATATTCTGATTGCAGATACGATGGATGATGTGATCGATGTGGCAAATGAGATCGCTTCCGAACATTTGGAGATCCAGACTAAGAATCCATTTGAAGTGATGACTAAGATTCGTAATGCGGGAGCGATTTTCATCGGAGAATACGCAAGCGAACCTCTTGGAGATTATTTTGCGGGGCCGAACCATATCCTGCCGACCAACGGAACGGCCAAATTCTTCTCACCGCTCTCCGTAGACGATTTTGTGAAGAAGTCCAGTATTATTTCTTACTCCAAAGATGCCCTTTCCAGGGTTCACAAAGATATCGAAGCCTTTGCAAAAGCAGAACAGCTTACCGCACATGCCAATTCCGTACATGTTCGTTTTGAAAATGAGGAGGAATAGAATATGCCGGATCGAAGTGCAATAGTTGAAAGAATTACAAAAGAAACACAGATTACCGTCGAGCTGAATCTGGACGGACAGGGTATGACTGATATTTCCACCGGAATCGGTTTCTTCGATCATATGCTTTCCGGTTTTGCCCGTCACGGACTTTTCGACTTGAAAGTCAAAGTAAACGGGGACCTTGATGTGGATTGTCATCATACCATTGAAGATACCGGAATTGTGCTCGGACAGGCGATTCAGAAAGCCCTTGGTGAGAAAAAAGGTATCAAACGCTATGGGCATTTTCTGCTTCCGATGGATGAGACCCTGGCTCTGTGCGCCATTGACCTGTCCGGCAGACCTTATCTGAATTATGATGCGTCCTTTACTACCGAGCGGATCGGAGAGATGGATACAGAGATGATACGTGAATTCTTCTATGCCGTTTCCTACAGTGCAGCCATGAACCTCCATTTGAAAATACTGGATGGCATCAACAATCATCACATGGCCGAAGCTTTATTCAAAGCATTTGGAAAAGCACTGGATATGGCTGTCATGGAAGAACCCCGGATGAAAGATGTATGGTCAACGAAGGGGACCTTATAAGAAACGACGAAAAAAGGAGTACAACATGAGTTATAAAAGATTAATTCCCTGTATTTTCATCAATAAAGGGAAAGCTGTAAAATGGTTTGACAATATGGAAATCGTATCCGATGATGTAGTAGCCCTGGCGAAGGAGTACAACGATCACGGTGCGGATGAACTTCTTGTGTTCGACCTTTCCAACTCCGATGACGATCACGACGAGTCCATCGATCTGATGAAAAAAATCAACCGTGTTATCCAGATCCCGATGGTTGCAGGGGGAAATATCAGACGACAGGAAGATGTAAAGAAAATTCTCTATGCAGGTGCCAAACGCGCCATACTGAATTTCTCCAAACCGGATGCCGGAAAACTGATGGAAGAGGTTTCCAAACGTTTTGGAAAAGATAAAATCGCAGTGTCTTTAAATGATTTTGATGCACTTTTTAAACAGCAGCATACCATTCAAAACTACAGCAGCGAGATCATTTTCATGCACAGACTGGATCTGGATTCGGTCATGAATATCACGGATATACCATGTGTTGTGGTTACCGATACACTGGAAGAACCGGAGCTTCTTAAAATTCTGAAATGTCCGGGTGTCAAGGGACTCTCCGGACGCTATGTAAGCCAGAAAGGAATGGATTTCACCGCCTATAAGGAAACTTGCGCTAAGGAAGGAATTCGAATGACATCCTTCGAAAGCAAGATGGATTTCTCCGAATTCAAACTAAATTCGGATGGACTGCTTCCGGTTATCGTACAGCACTATAAGACATCTGAAGTATTGATGTTGGCATATATGAATCAGGAGGCGTTTGAACAAACTGTCAAATCCGGAAGGATGACCTATTTCAGCCGCAGCCGTCAATGCCTCTGGACGAAAGGAGAGACCTCCGGTCATTTCCAGTATGTTAAATCCCTCACCATTGACTGTGACAAGGATACCTTACTCGCAAAGGTGGATCAGGTAGGCGTAGCCTGCCATACCGGCAATCCGACCTGTTTCTTCCAGCCGGTGGTGGGCAACGATTACGACGAGACCAACCCGCTTCAGGTATTTGAAAGTGTTTACCAGACGATTCAGGATCGGAAAATACATCCAAAAGAAGGTTCTTACACGAATTATCTTTTCGATAAGGGAATCGATAAGATCCTGAAAAAAGTAGGAGAGGAAGCAACCGAGATCGTGATTGCGGCCAAGAATCCGAATCCGGAAGAGATCAAGTACGAGATCTCCGATTTCCTTTATCATGCAATGGTTCTTATGGTAGAACGCGGTGTAACCTGGGACGATATCGTAAGGGAACTTGCGGACAGATAAAGAGAAAAACGTGTCTCAATGTCCCCACTAAAACCGAACTCATAGAAACCGACAGCCCGGCATATATTTTCTTAAGATATATGCCGGCTTATTTTTTTGCACGAAAAAGCATGCCTACCCTGATTGAAAGGAGCGATCCATCATGCCAAATACCCAAAAGCAAAGAGAAGAACTATTGCGTGCGGCCAGGGAAATGGGAATGAGCGGGAGTACTCCGGCTGTCCATCCCCGCTACCGTGCACTTTACCACAGCCTTTATGGCGAAGAATCCGTACATACGCCGTCCGGAACACTGGGAGCCCGGATTCTGCTGAGTCTGATCCTTTTTGCAGTTTTCCTATCCGCGGACTACAGCAACCAGCACATATGGAAATTCTCCCAGACGGAGATTATGGAAGAAATTCAGGCACAGCCGGATTACAGAAGCTATGTCAATCAATTTCTGGATCTGCTTCCCTGAAATGGAATCAAAACCGGATTTAAAAACCAGCGTATGAATTGACTTTTTGGCTGTAAGAATTTATAGTATACACCAGAAATAAAAAAGGAGTCATATGAATAAAATGCTGATGATGAAAAAAAGAACTTATCATGGAGCGGATCTAAAGCTCTGGGCTATGTGGTCCATGCTGATAGACCATGCCGGTGCGGTACTGATTGAAAATACTTCCCTTTATCAGATTACCGGCTTTCGTATGCTGGCCGTAGCTTGCCGGCTGATCGGGCGGATCTCTTTTCCGCTCATCTGTTTCCTGCTGATCGAAGGGTTTTGCCACACCGAAGACCGCAGAAAATATCTGATGCGTATGGGCTGCTTTACCCTGATTTCCGAAATCCCGTTCGATTTAGCCTTTTTCGGCAAATTAGATCTGCAAAGGCAGAATGTGTTCTTTACCCTTTTTACCGGAATCCTGCTGCTTTACGCGCTTGAGAAGGCGGAAACACTGGAGCATTCGCCTCTGATACGCAGTTTCATGATGGCAGCAGCCATCCTGGCGGGATGCGCGGCAGCCACGGCGGGCCGGTTTGATTATTCCTATATGGGGATCCTTCTGATCGCAGCCTTGTATTTGTTCCGGAAGGATCGTAAAAAACAGTGTATTGCCGGAGCTGTTCTCTCACTTTATGAATTAACGGCCGCTCTCGCATTCATTCTTGTCGGGAAATATAACGGTGAAAAGGGTGACGGCCGGCTTCCAAGAAATTGGTTTTATATATTTTATCCACTTCATTTACTGGTTCTGTCTGCAATTGTCTTTTTGTTAAAGATGTGATTCTTAAAAAAAATGATTCATTCTGTTTCATCTGGAGTTTTTTTACTCGATATGTTATACTGAATGATGTTACTAGCAGAGAATTAAGTGAAATATTACATTTAAGTGTGACAGGAATTAATATGTTAGTTTCGGAGATAAATGCAGAAATAGGAAATTATGCGGAAATAATAAATACTATGTCTAATTTATCTATATATTATAAGAGGGAAAATAATCTTACAACTTTAGTGCATATCATATGTAGGAATTCAAATGTACTA
Source organism: Bariatricus sp. HCP28S3_A4 (assembly GCF_052066395.1). Classification (NCBI taxonomy): domain Bacteria; kingdom Bacillati; phylum Bacillota; class Clostridia; order Lachnospirales; family Lachnospiraceae; genus Bariatricus; species Bariatricus sp. HCP28S3_A4. The sequence goes on from NZ_JBQHSE010000005.1 coordinate 41,929, forward strand.
TTGTGCATGAAATTTTACATTACAAATAAAAATAATCGCTCTTTCTCTGATTTTTATGACCAGTATTTTCTTAGTCCTGCAAATGAATTGCATTATCGTTCTGGAAAAAAAAATTTGAAGATCTGATAAAATATCATACGAAAGAAAACGGAAATAAGAAAATCATCTCAATCACTGTGGAAAAGGGGAAGAGAGAAATTCAGGCAATTGATGATGCTCTTTTTGAATATGAAGAAGTTATTTTCAATGATTTCCTTAATTCAATGATTTGTCATAGTTGATTGTTAGGATTAAAGCTTGCAAGCTAAATGCATAGGACATTTAGTTTGCAGGCTTTTCTCTTTTTCTGTGGTTTTACTTTATTTATTCTGAGAATTCATTGGAAAACAAGCGTGCTATAATTTCTGTAGTAATTGTTTGGTGTGGAAACTACAATAAGTAGGGATGGGATGCATATTCCGCAAGAACTGCGCATCCGTTCCGGAGGAACGGAGCGCCATTCCGCTTCAAACAATGTTTCCATATTTTTGAATCTCCTTAACACCGCTTTCAATGGTCGGATAAGAGGTATCCGCTGCGGATGCAGGCAGAGCCAGGCTAATTTACAGGTGACAGTGTGTCCGTGGATTTATTGGGTTTAAAGAAAGAAGAGACAGGGGGAATGCTCCCTGGCCACTTACTTATAATTTAGTGATAGAATATTGTTTTTTTAAGCTAACTATTTTGTATATATTGATGTTTTGACATAAAAGAAACTTTATAGTACAATTTATTCTGACGTTGACTTTACGATTGTTAAATTGCGTAATTTGAGGTATATAATTTATGAAAAAGCTAGCATTAAGCGATGATATTTTATTAAAAGTAGATAAACCTGCCAGATACATCGGCAACGAAGTCAATTCTACAATCAAAGATCCCGAAAAAGTGGACATCCGCTTTGCCTTCTGCTTCCCTGAGGTCTACGAAATTGGAATGTCCCACCTCGGACTCCAGATCCTTTATGACATGTTCAATCGCCGTGATGACGTCTGGTGTGAGCGTGTCTTTTCGCCGTGGGTGGATCTGGACAAGATCATGCGTGAGGAACATATTCCGCTTTTCGCATTGGAATCTCAGGATCCTGTGAAAAAGTTCGATTTCCTTGGCTTCACACTCCAGTTTGAGATGTGCTATACGAACATTTTACAGGTGCTGGATCTTTCCGGGATCCCGCTTCACAGCAGTGATCGTACTCTGGATGATCCTTTTGTTATCGGAGGAGGCCCTTGTGCCTATAATCCGGAGCCGCTTGCAGATTTCTTCGACATGTTCTACATCGGAGAAGGAGAAGTGGTATATGACGAACTTTTTGATGCATATAAAAAATGGAAGGATTCCGGCAAAGACCGGACTGCATTTCTGGAGATGGCTGCGGAGATTGAGGGAATCTATGTGCCTTCTTTCTATCGTGCCGATTACAATCCGGATGGAACGATTGCAGCATTTACACCGGTAAATGTGCATGCGAAAGAAAAGATACGCCGCCAGGCCTTAGCGGATATGAGTACAACGACCTACCCTCTGAAGCCGATCGTACCATTTATCAAGGTGACACAGGATCGGGCGGTTCTTGAAATTCAGAGAGGCTGTATCCGTGGATGCCGTTTCTGTCAGGCGGGAATGGTGTATCGGCCGACGAGACCGCGGGATATCAATATGCTGAAGGAGACCGCAAGAGCGATGCTCCGGAATACGGGACATGAAGAAATTACTTTAAGTTCGTTGAGTTCCAGTGATTACAATGAATTAGAAGAGATCGTGAATTTTCTGATCGATGAATTTCACGGGCAGGGTGTAAATATTTCCCTTCCTTCGCTTCGAATTGATGCTTTTTCTCTGGACGTCATGAGCAAGATCCAGGATATCCGTAAGAGCAGTCTTACGTTTGCCCCGGAAGCCGGTACGCAGCGGATGCGAAATGTGATCAATAAAGGTCTTACGGAAGAAGAAATTCTGGAAGGAGCGGGACAGGCCTTTGAAGGCGGCTGGAATAAGGTGAAGCTTTATTTCATGCTGGGGCTGCCCACCGAGACAGAGGAAGATATGGAAGGAATCGCGGTCCTTTCTGATAAAGTTGCCCGCAGATATTACGAGATTCCGAAGGAACAGCGCAATGGGAAATGCCAGATCACGGCCAGCAGTTCGTTCTTTGTACCAAAGCCGTTTTCTCCGCTTCAGTGGGCTCAGATGTGTCCTGCCGACGAATATGTTCGCCGAGCTGGAATCGTTCAGGAAGCGATGCGCAACCAGCTGAACCGGAAAAGCCTGCGCTATAACTGGCACACGGCTGAGCTCACGGTGCTGGAAGGCGTATTTGCCCGCGGGGACCGGAAGATGGGCACGGTTCTGGAAGAGGCCTACCGTCTTGGATGTATTTACGATTCCTGGAATGAACATTTCCGCTATGATCTGTGGATGCAGGCGTTTGAAAATACAGGAATCGATCCGGATTTCTACAATCTGCGTAAACGGGAAGCGGACGAGATCTTCCCATGGGATTTTATCGATTGTGGCGTGACCAAGTCCTTCCTCAGAAAAGAGTGGGAGAGAGCCATGAACGGGGAAGTGACCCCGAACTGCCGCAGACAGTGTTCCGGCTGCGGCGCTGCAAGCTATGGAGGAGGTGTCTGCTATGAAGGCAAGAATTAAATTCCGCAAAAACGGTGTCATGAAATTCATCGGACATCTGGACATTATGCGCTATTTTCAGAAAGCGATCCGCCGTGCACAGATACCGATCGCATTTACCGGAGGCTACAGTCCGCATATGATCATGTCCTTTGCAAATCCGCTCGGCGTCGGTCTTACAAGTGACGGAGAATACTTTGACATCGAGCTCACTGAACCGATCGCCAGCAAAGAAGCCATCCGCCGTCTGAATGAGCAGATGGTAGAAGGTATGGAAGTGACCGGCTTTGTGGAAATTCCGGATGACAAGAAAAGCAAAGGGATGACGATCGTTGCCGGGGCAGACTACCTTTCAATAGTAAAAAAAGGCGTTCTTCCGGAAGGATGGCAGAAGCATCTCGAACACTTTTATGCGCAGGATGAAATCTTTATCCTTAAAACAACAAAGAAAAGCGAAAAGGAAGTCAACATACGTCCCGTCATTTATGATCTTCATCCTCAGGGTGAAGGAATCTACATGCGGGTTGCGGCCGGAAGTGTGCAGAATCTGAAACCGGAACCTGTTCTGGAAGCCTTCCTTGAATATATGAATATGCTCGGTGAAGAAACGGATGGGATTGAATTTGCCCATCATCGGCTGGAAACGCTGGCCAATACCGGAAGTGAAGAATATCCGGACTTTGTGCCGCTTTCTGCTCTTGGAACGGAGATTATCTGACCAATGGAACGAAAATTATTGATAACCGAATGTCGGGGACACATCCTGACCGCACTTCAGGAGGACGGGAAAATTGCAGAATTGCATTACAGTCCCTTACGTGATACAAAAGCATGCAGAATCGGTGAGATCTATATCGGAAAAGTCCGGAAGATTCTTCCGAATATCAACGGTGCATTTATCGAAATAAAAAATGGTGTAGAGTGCTACTATTCACTCGAAGAAAAAGCAGAGCCGTATTTTACGGACAAACATGGCAAAAAGAACCTGAATGTGGGAGATGAGCTTCTGGTTCAGGTGCGCAAAGAGGCAGTCAAGACAAAGCAGCCTACGGTGAGCGGCGATCTGAATTTTGTCGGGAAATATGTAATCCTCAGTTCCGGGAACCGTCAGATCGGCGTTTCCGCAAAGCTTTCCCGGGATCAGAGAGAACGGCTGCTTGCACTTGGTCAATCATTTGCCGACAAGGATTATGGAATGATTTTTCGAACCAATGCCGGCGAGGCACCGGATGACAGGATTCTTTCGGAAATACAGATGCTGGAAGAAGAGTTTCACCGCGTTCTTACATATGGTAAAAACCGTACCTGTTTCAGTTGTGTTTCCCATGTGCCGGATGATTGGCTTTTATCGCTTAAGAATCTTTATCGACAGGGGCTTACGGAAATCCTTGTCGATGCCGTTGCCCAAAATGGACTGCTTTACAATAAGACAGAAGCATTTCTTACGCAGGAACAGCCGGAAGACCTGAAGCTTCTTCGCGCGTATACGGATGCGTCCTATCCACTATGCAAGTGTTACAGTCTCGAGAAAGCGACTGATGACGCGCTTTCGGAAAAAGTATGGATGCCCTCCGGAGCCTATCTGGTGATCCAGCCAACGGAGGCACTTACTGTGATCGATGTGAATTCCGGGAAATGCCTGAAAAAGAAAAAACTATTTGCAGACATCAACCGGGAGGCTGCAAAAGAAGCCGCAAGACAGATCCGGCTTCGCAATCTGTCCGGTATCATTCTCATTGATTTCATCAACATGGACACGGAAGCGGAAAAAAATGAATTATTACACGAACTGCAGATGCTTCTTTCCATGGATCCGAATCCCGGTCATGTAGTGGAAATGACTAAACTGCAGCTCGTTGAGATTACACGAAAAAAAATCAGGAAAACACTGAAGGAGAGTTTATATGGCTAAGAAAGAAATAAAAACGAATGCGATGCGTATTCTGGACCGAATGAAGATTCCATATAAGTTCCAGGCGTATGAGTGTGATGAATTTACAGACGGGATCGAGACGGCGGACAAACTGAATCTTCCCCATGAACAGGTATATAAAACCATCGTCACGACCGGCAAAAGCGGACAGCATTATGTCTTCGTACTTCCAATCGAGAAGGAAATTGACTTTAAAAAAGCGGCCAAAACCGTTGGCGAAAAATCTCTGGAAATGTTACATTTAAAAGAGCTGACACCCCTGACCGGCTATGTCAGAGGCGGATGCACCGCAATCGGTATGAAGAAACAGTTTCCAGTTGTTATAGATGAAACGGCATGTGCTTTTGAGGAAATTTATGTAAGTGCAGGCCGGATCGGTGCACAGCTCACCCTTGCGCCGGAAGGATTAAGAAAAGCGGCAAATGCAAAATTTGCAGATGTCATTCATACATAAGAGGAAAAGGAGGAAACCTTCAATGAAAAAGGTTGTAAAATTCGGTGGAAGCTCATTGGCTGATGCCGCACAATTCAAGAAAGTCGGTCAGATTATTCGTGAGGATGAATCCAGACGATACGTGATCCCTTCTGCACCGGGTAAACGTTTCCCGGAAGATGTGAAGGTCACTGATATGCTTTATAAATGTTACGGTGCTGCGGTGCGTGAGAAAAACTTTACCAAACAGCTGGAAGAAATTCAACAGCGTTATCAGGGAATCATCGATGGCCTCGGGTTGGACCTTTCTCTGGATAAAGAGTTTGAAATTATCCGACAGAACTTCGGTCAGAAAGCAGGAAGAGAGTACGCCGCTTCCCGCGGTGAATACCTGAACGGTATTATTATGGCACACTATCTTGGATTTGAATTTATCGATGCGGCGGAAGTAATCGCCTTTGACGAAAACGGCAGTCTTCTTGTGGATCAAACGAATGACCTTTTGTCCGAACGTCTTTCGCATACTGAAAAAGCTGTTATTCCGGGATTTTATGGTGCAGATCCGAACGGTAATGTAAAAACCTTCAGCCGCGGAGGCTCAGATGTAACCGGCTCCCTTGTTGCAAAAGCGATCCATGCGGATATGTATGAGAACTGGACTGACGTTTCCGGATTCCTGATCGCAGATCCCCGTATCATCAAGAACCCAAAAGGGATTGAGACAATCACCTATAAAGAATTACGAGAGCTTTCCTATATGGGTGCGACCGTACTTCACGAGGATGCGATCTTCCCGGTACGAAAGGAGGGTATTCCGATCAATATCCGTAATACCAATGCACCGGAAGAAAAGGGGACGCTGATTGTAGAGGGCACCTGCCGCAAACCGAAATACACGATTACCGGTATAGCCGGAAAACGTGGTTTTGCTTCCATAACGATTGAAAAAGCAATGATGAACTCGGAAGTGGGATTCGGAAGAAAAGTCCTGGAGGTATTTGAAAACGAGGGAATCTCATTTGAACACATGCCTTCCGGAATTGATACCATGACGATTTTTGTTCAGCAGGATGAATTCGAAGAACATGAGCAGCGTGTCATTTCCGGAATCCACCGTGCAGTAGAGCCGGATGATGTTGAACTGGAATCCGATCTTGCGCTGATCGCAGTTGTTGGAAGAGGAATGAAACAGACCAGAGGAACAGCCGGGCGTATTTTCTCTGCACTGGCTCACGCACACGTAAATGTGAAAATGATCGACCAGGGTTCCAGTGAGCTGAATATCATTATTGGCGTGAGAGAGCATGACTTTGAAGCAGCTATTCAGGCAATTTATGATATTTTTGTTAACACTCAAATCTAAATCTACAATTTTCTTGTAAAATATGCTATTCTTATCTCAGATAATATTTCTGGATAAGAAAGGATTTACAAATGAATATATTATTTTTTTTGAAACCAAAAGCAGAGCTTGCATTCGTCTATGATTATCATACACTCAGACAGGTAATGGAGATCATGGAATACCACAAATATTCGTCCATACCGATGATCAATCGGGACGGAAAATACATAGGCACCATTACAGAAGGAGATCTTCTCTGGGGAACGAAGTCCTTGAAACTTATGAATATCAAGGAAGCGGAGACCATCGCTATTACAAAGATTCATCGCAGACTTGACTACCGTCCTGTTCGGGCAGACTCGGATATGGAAGATCTGATCGAGCGTGCCATGGAACAGAACTTTGTTCCTGTTGTTGATGATCAGGATAATTTCATCGGTATCATAACCCGGAAGGATATCATCGGTTTCTGTTATGATAAATTAAAGGCATGCAGGATTGCTCTTTCTGAAAAAGCAGAACAGTAAATTTAATATTTTTTCTAAAAAACACTTGACTTTGTGCGGCATACTGGTATATAATTTACCAGTATGCCGCACAACGAGGTTAAAGCCCTGATTTTTCAGGCACCGTAGTTGGCGAGTAATGATAATAGGAGGTGCCATATGTACGCAATTATAGCAACAGGTGGTAAACAGTACAAAGTAGCCGAAGGCGATATCATTAAAGTAGAAAAGCTTGGTGTGGAAGCCGGACAGACTTATACATTTGACCAGGTTCTTGCAGTAAGCGGTGATGAGATGAAAGTCGGAACACCAGTCGTAGAAGGAGCAACAGTAGAAGCATCCGTAATCGGCGATGGAAAGGCTAAAAAGGTAATCGTTTACAAGTATAAGAGAAAATCAGGTTACCACAAGAAAAATGGTCACAGACAGCAGTACACAGCAGTTAAGATCGAAAAGATCAATGCTTAATTCTTATCTGTCATGATCAAAACAACAATTTATAAAAACAAGAGAAATGAATGCGTTGGTTTTAAGACATTCGACCATGCAGGGGCCGGAGACAGCGGACAGGATATCGTCTGTGCAGCCGTTTCCATGCTCGTAATCAATACCATGAATTCCATCGAAAGGTTTACGGATGCCCAGACATCCCAGGTTTCGGATGATACGAAGGGCATCATCGAATACAGACTGCTGAGCCGTCCGACGGAAGAGACAGAATTACTTCTGAATTCCATGATTCTTGGTCTTCAAAGCCTGGAAGATGACTCTGATTATACCACGTATATTGATTTAATATTTGAGGAGGTGTAAACCATGATGAAATTAAACCTTCAGTTTTTTGCTCATAAAAAGGGAGTTGGTTCTACAAAGAACGGACGTGACTCTGAGTCCAAGAGACTTGGTGCCAAAAGAGCAGACGGACAATTTGTAAAAGCCGGAAATATTCTTTACAGACAGCGCGGGACAAAGATTCACCCGGGTGTGAACGTTGGACGCGGTGGAGACGATACATTATTTGCATTAGTTGATGGTGTGGTTCGTTTCGAAAGAAAAGGAAGAGATAAGAAGCAGGTTTCTATCTATCCGGTAGCTGAATAAGCAGATTTTACATGAGGCTTCAAACTTTTGGGTTTGAGGCCTTGTTTTGAATTGGAAAGGAGTATTTATGTTTGCAGACAGAGCTAAAATATATATCCGGTCGGGAAAAGGCGGAGACGGACATGCCAGCTTTCGACGGGAATTATATGTTCCGAACGGCGGTCCCGACGGCGGCGATGGCGGACGCGGCGGGGACGTAATCTTTGAAGTAGACAAAGGATTAAACACCCTTGCAGACTTCCGTCACAAAAGAAAATTTACAGCTCAGGACGGAGAACCGGGCGGCAAGAGACGCTGCCATGGAAAAGATGCGAAAGACATCGTTTTAAAAGTACCTGAAGGGACGATCATTCGCGAAGCTGAGACCAATAAGATCATTGCGGATATGTCTGGCGATAACACACGCCAGATCGTACTGAAGGGCGGCAAGGGCGGTCTTGGAAATATGCATTTTGCCACCGCCACAATGCAGGTTCCCAAATATGCGCAGCCGGGAAAACCGGCACAGGAGCTTTGGGTGAATCTGGAACTGAAAGTCATCGCAGATGTAGGACTGGTCGGATTTCCGAATGTCGGAAAATCAACCTTTCTTTCCCGCGTGACAAATGCACAGCCTAAGATCGCCAATTATCATTTTACAACGCTGACTCCGAATCTTGGTGTTGTGGATCTGGAAGGCGCAAAGGGATTCGTAATCGCCGATATTCCAGGTCTGATCGAAGGTGCATCCGAGGGTGTTGGACTTGGACATGAGTTTCTCCGCCATGTAGAGCGTACCAAGCTGATGATTCATGTCGTGGATGCCGCGGGAACCGAAGGACGTGACCCGGTGGATGATATTTATAAGATCAATGCGGAATTGAAAGCATATAATGAAGAAATTGCCTCCCGCCCACAGGTAATTGCAGCGAACAAGATCGATCTGATCTATTCGGAAGATGAAGATCCTATAGAACGTCTTCGCAGCGAATTCGAGCCACAGGGAATCAAAGTATTCCCTATCTCCGGTGTAACCGGCGAGGGCTTAAGCGACCTTTTGTATTATGTGAGCAGCGAACTCCAGAATATGGACGAGAAACCCATCGTATTTGAACAGGAATACTTCCCGGAGGAAGAGCTGATTCATATCGATCTTCCATATACTGTCGAAATAATTGATGATATGTACGTTGTTGAAGGTCCAAAAATAGAGAAGATGCTGGGTTATACAAATCTGGATTCTGAAAAGGGATTTGCATTCTTCCAGAAATTCCTGAAAGAAGCCGGCATCCTTGAAAAGCTGGAAGAAGCCGGTATCCAGGAAGGTGACACGGTTAAAATGTACGGGCTTCAGTTTGAATATTATCGTTAAATTTCGTTGACTTTATTAAGAAAGGGGATTACTATGACATCTAAGCAAAGAGCATATTTAAAAAGTCTTGCCATGACAATGGATCCGATTCTTCAGATCGGGAAATCCAGTGTAACGCCGGAAGTGACTGCATCTGTGGCAGAAGCACTGAAAGCTCGTGAACTGATCAAAATTCATGTACTGCAGAACTGTGCAGATGATGTTCGTCAGCTCGCCGAGATTCTTGCAGAACGTACCCATTCTCAGGTAGTTCAGGTAATTGGCAAAAAAATCGTATTGTATAAAGAAGGCAAGGACGAAAAAAAGAAGATCGTTCTTCCTTAATTGTATGTTTATAAAATGATGAATGCAATGGAGAAATAAAGTATGAAGATAGGGATAATGGGTGGGACTTTTGATCCGATTCATAATGGTCATCTAATGCTGGGAGAGTACGCATATCGTGATTATGAGCTGGATGAAGTATGGTTTCTTCCGAACGGGAACCCGCCTCACAAAAATAATCCGGCAATTTTAAAAAGCACAGATGATCGTGTAAAAATGACAGAACTTGCAATTGCAAATGTGCCGTATTTCCGCATCAGCACCTATGAAACTGACCGGACGGAACCTTCCTATTCCTATCAGACAATGGAGCATTTCCGTAGTGTTTACCCACAACATGAATTCTATTTTATTTTAGGCGCGGATTCTCTGTTCGACATTGAAAAATGGAGGAATCCAGATCAGTTTCTGAAGCTTGCAACCATACTTGCTGCTTACCGTGATGATGCGGATAACAGCCGGAAATTGAATGGAAAGATTGAATATCTGAATCGAAAATACGGAGCCGATATTCGTCTTCTCCGAACTCCATTACTGCATGTTTCCTCCCATGAAATCAGAGAAGCAATAAGAAATGGTAATATGAAAAATATTCCTGTTCCGAAAGCAGTACTGAATTATATAGAGGATCAACATTTATACCAGGGTGATGAATATGACAGAAACATTAATGAAAATGCGTAAAAAACTTAAAGGAGATTTGGATAAAGAGCGTTATGAACACACGATCGGCGTGATGCATACAGCTGGATGTCTTGCAATGCGTTATGGATGTGATTTAGACCAGGCACTCACGGCAGGTTTATTACATGACTGTGCCAAATGCATTCCAAATGAAAAAAAGATTGAAATGTGCAAAAAATATCACTTGCAGATTTCCGCTGCCGAACTTGCGAATCCCGGACTTCTTCATGCAAAACTCGGTGCATATGTCGCATGGAAAAAATTTCAGATTGAAGATGAGGAAATTCTGCGCGCAATTGCTTCGCACACAACAGGTCGTCCCGCTATGAGCCTGTTGGATAAAATCATATACATTGCAGATTTCATTGAGCCCGGACGTACAGAAGCACCGAATCTGCCGGCAGTAAGAAAACTGGCTTTTTGTGATATAGACGCATGCCTTTACAGAATATTGGAAGATTCTCTCTCATATCTGGAGAATAAAGGTGTAACCGTAGACCCTATGACTGAAAAGACTTTTTTATATTACAGAGATTTAAATAAAGGTGAATCTTCTGATGATTCGCCGGAAAGGATGGAAAACTGATGCAACAGAAAGATATATCCAGAAATATGGCGAAAATTGCCTGTAATGCGATTTCAGATAAAAAAGGAGAGGATATCCGTGTAATCGACATCTCACAGATATCCGTGCTCGCTGATTACTTCATTATTTCAAATGGTTCCAATGAAAGCCAGGTCCGTGCAATCGTTGATAACGTAGAAGAACAGATGTATAAAGCAGGGTATCAGATCAGGCAGAGAGAAGGATATGGGAGCGGAGGATGGGTTCTTCTTGACTTCGGCGATATTATCGTCCATGTCTTTGATAAAGAAAACCGTCTGTTCTATGATCTGGAACGAATCTGGCGTGACGGAAAGCAGATCAGTGTAGATGATCTATAGACAATAAACATATATCATATATATAGAAAAGAGCTGGCTCCCGGCGGAATAAAGCCCGGATCCAGCTCTTTTTCAAACATTTCTTATTATTTCATAAACCGCATAACGGCAATTACTTTTCCAAGGATCTCAACATCCTTTAAGATAAATGGCTCCATATTATCATTCTCCGGCTGGAGACGAATCACACCTTCTTCTCTGTAAAATGTCTTGACCGTAGCACCGTCATCTACTAAGGCTACAACCATATCTCCGTTAGAAGCAGTGTTCTTTTTCTCGACAACAACATAATCACCGCTCAGGATTCCTGCATTGATCATACTTTCCCCGCGAACCTCCAGCATGAACACCTCATTATTCGGCATACGTTCGACCGGAAGCGGGAAGTAGTCCTCAATATTCTCCTGTGCAAGAAGCGGCTCCCCTGCAGCCACACGTCCCAGAATCGGCACCTGTACCATCTCACGTCTGGTAAGATTGAAATTCTCATCCAGTATCTCAATTGCTCTCGGTTTTGTAGGATCTCGCCGAATATAACCGTTCTTCTCAAGGGTTTCGAGATGAGAATGAACGGAAGAAGTGGACTTTAGTCCCACTGCATCACAAATTTCACGGACTGAAGGCGGAAAACCGCGTACAAGTATCTGCGATTTGATATATTCCAAAATCTCCTCCTGTTTCTTCGTTATTCTACCATTACCCATATGTAAACCTCCTTAAATCCGTCACTCATTTGTAAGTTCAAGTACGCCTCAGCAATCCGCCGGAGGCTTTGTCTTCTTACATGATAAATAAATAATAACATATTCTCCGCCAAAAAGCAAACAAATGTTTTGAGAAAATATGTTCGATTAATTATTGACAAACATTTGTTCATGCGATATATTATTTACAGAACTTCTGTTCGGAACGTATTTTCGTATCAATAGACAAATAATGGAGTATAAGATTAGATCAGGGGGAATTTCAGATGAGCAGATATCAGGAAAAGCAGAATAGCGGAGCAGAAAGAAAAAAAGTCACCAACAGCCATAAGAAAGTTGCAGTCTCAAGAGGCAGAAGATCAAGGAACAGTGCCGGACGGTTCATGGTTGGAGTCATTGCCGTTTTGCTAATACTGGCATGCAGTTTTTCGTTCGGAAGCTTCTTTTCCAGTGCGCATGATGTGCAGGCGGAGACGGGTTCGGATCTGAAGTATTTCAAAAGTGTCCGGATTGAAAAAGGAGATACCCTCTGGACCATCGCTCAGACCTACTGCACAAGGGAAGAGGATTCCATCTATGATTATATGAATGAATTGGCACAGATCAATGGAATTGATTCTGCTTCCATGGATTATCTGCGGGAAGGAGATTATCTTACAATCGTATACTATGAAGCAAATCCGCTTTAATTTATAGACAAAAGATTGACAAGCTGCCATAATCAATCCTATACTGTTATGTATACAAATTTCGTTGGTTTAATATAGAAAAATACATGTATTATTTTATATCATGCATTGATTCAGATTTATCGAAGCAAAGGAGAAATTCATCATGAAGAAAAAACAAATCATAGCACTGGCAGTGGCAGCCGCTTTGTTCATCGTGACAGGTGCTGCAAGCGTTCTTACTCATGCGGCGGCAGGTCAGTTATTCGACAATTCTATAACAGATATGATTTTTAACACAGAAGACATGGGGTATGATTTCCCTGCCGAATCATTTATTGCTGTTGTTCGTGTTGAGGGGACAATTGAAGAACAGACAGAGACAAGTGCATTTGAAGCGTCTCAATCCTACCAGCATCTTACCACACTGGATTACATTGATGAACTGATGTATGATCCGGATAATGCCGGCATCATGCTTTACGTAGATTCCCCGGGAGGAACTGCATATGAGTCCTCCGAACTACACGACAAATTAAAGGAGTATTCCGATACAACAGGACGTCCTATATGGGCTTATATGGCTCATATGGCGGCTTCTGGCGGTTATATGGCATCAGTGGCCGCTGATTATATTGCAGCCAACCAGGAGACGATGACAGGCTCTATCGGAGTAATCATATCAACATATGACATGACCGGACTTTATGAGAAACTCGGGATCCGTTATATCAGTATCACGAGTGGTCCAATGAAAGACAGCACAAAGATGACCGATGAGCAGATTCAGATGTATCAGTCCATCGTTGACGAATCCTATAACAGTTTTGTCGATAAAGTTGCTGAGGGACGTAACATGGCCCGTGAGGATGTTCTCACTCTTGCTGACGGAAGAATCTATTCAGCTGCTCAAGCTCTCGATAACGGCCTGATTGACGCAATAGATACCTATGACAATACACTAGACCGGATGATGGAAGAAATGGATTGTGAGATGATTTACGAGCTTCCAGAAGAATCTGATATGTTAGCAGGACTTTTTGCAAGAATCGAATCTCTAATACCGAAATCAGAAGCACAGACACTCAATGAGATAGCAGCGGAGAAAGAAAGTGGGGTATTGATGTATTATGCAGAATAAAAATACCGATTTCTCTGGAACAGATCAGGAATATGTCTACGCTGGTTTCTGGGTACGCTTTGCAGCATTTACGCTGGACAGCCTGATTCTTTTTGCCGGAACTTTGATTATCAAATTATTATTTTCTTTGATTTCATTGCTTACCGGCACATCTATATTTGATACGGAAATATTGTTTTCGTATACATTAAAGGACATCATAGTTTATGGATGCCATGCCATATACTTTGTACTTTTGACCTATTATACCGGAGCAACTCTTGGAAAAAAAGCTTTCAATTTAAAAGTAATTCCTTGTCGTTCTTTAAAAGACGAAAATAATGTTGATGATAATAATACAAATGAACAGCTTACACTGATCAATGTGGTTTACCGTGAAACAATCGGCAGATATCTTTCCGGAATCATTCTATATATTGGTTATCTACTTGCCGGATTAGATCAGGAAAAACGAGCTTTACATGATATTCTCTGTGATACACGTGTGATCTATACTAAAAAAGTAAAAATCTATCCTGAATATCAGCCACCGATTATGCCTGACCCCGGTTACAACATATCAAGTCAACAACCACTTGTAAATACAAGTGAATATGATAATTTTGATTATGATATTAATAACAGACCACACGAGTAGGGTGTGGTTTTGCGGGATCAATCTATACGACAAATACCGATTTTTCCAAAAGATTAAGATAAGGAGGAACCTATTTATGGCATCAGAGCCAAAAACATACCAGGATCAGCTCTATATAGATAATACTTTGCGTCTGCGTGAAATATTGCAGACAATGCCAGAATTTGCAAAGGATTATTTCCGTACTGTAGAGCCAACAACATCACCTAAAACAAGGATTTCCTATGCTTATGATATCCGTGTTTTCTTTCAGTTTCTTCTGGACGAGAATCCGGCTTTTAAGAATTATAGTATGAAGGATTTTACACTTAGTGATCTGGATCGACTTACACCGATGGATATCGAGGAATACCAGGAATATCTGAAGGTTTATCGTCCCAAAGACGGGCGACGCATCACGAACGCTGAGAAAGGCCTTTCACGCAAAATGTCGGCGCTCAGAAGCTTCTACGGATATTATTTTAAACGGCAAATGATCAGTAATAATCCGACTTTATTAGTCGATATGCCTAAACTCCATGAGAAGGCAATCATTCGTCTGGATACAGATGAAGTTGCTTCCCTTCTGGATTATGTGGAATCCTGCGGCGTGAAGCTGACCGGCCAGGCCCGTGTTTATTATGAAAAGACAAAGGAGCGTGATCTTGCCATTCTTACCTTATTGTTAGGTACCGGAATACGTGTTTCGGAATGTGTTGGTCTTGATCTGGGCGATGTGGATTTTAAGAATAATGGAATCACAGTAACCAGAAAAGGCGGAAACCAGATGGTGATTTATTTTGGCGAGGAAGTGGAAAAAGCCCTGCGTACTTATATGGAATCCAGCAGGAAAGCCGTGAATCCTCTGCCAGGACACGAAAATGCCCTCTTCCTCTCCACTCAGCGGAAAAGGATGGGTGTACAGTCTGTGGAGAATATGGTCAAAAAGTATGCCCGTCAGGTAACACCGAATAAGAAGATTACCCCTCACAAGCTCAGAAGCACCTATGGAACCGCTTTATACAAAGAAACAGGCGATATTTATCTGGTTGCTGATGTACTTGGCCATAAGGATGTAAATACGACGAAAAAGCATTATGCGGCCATTGACGAAGACCGGCGCCGAAGTGCTGCTGACATCGTGAAGCTCAGGGAGCCGTAATGTTGTATTACACAAAAAATTCTTCCCAAATTACGTGAAAAAAAACAGCACCACTCCTGTTTCCAGGAATGATGCTGTTTTTTTTCACGAAAGTCCCAAAATCAATGATTATTTCTTAGCCAGTTCATACATTGCAGCTGCTGTAACCTGTGCTGCACGGATCAGCTGCTCAACGGCAACTCTTTCGTTCGGCTGATGGATCACATCCGGTTCTCCCGGGAATACTGGTCCAAAGGCAACCATATTCGGAAATTCTTTCGCGTAGGTACCGCCTCCGATGGCGATCGGTTCTCTTTTATCTCCTGTTTGTGCCTCGTAAACTTTCACCAGTTTTGAAACAAGCTCTGAGTCCTTCGGAACATATAATAATTTATTGTTTGTTTTTTTCAGAACATCAAAGTTGTAACTGTTGATCCGATTGATTACTTTATCGTCGATCACTTCGGCATCTCCGTTTTTCGGATAACGGATATCCAAAGTAAAGGACATTTCTTCCCCATCATATTTTACAACACCAAGATTGACTGTCGTTTCACCGGTTTCCTCATCCTGATACAGAATATCGAGTGATTTTCCATTTGTTTCATTTCCGATTTCTTCTAAAATAAAATTAACAAGCTGCTGGAAATCACCTCCAAAGTCATTTTCTTTGACTGCATTCAATAATTTTACTACAGCATTAACACCAAGTTCAGGTGTACTTCCATGTGCACTGAAACCGGTAGCTTCCACGATCGTCTTTCCGTTTTCTTCTGTGACAGTAATTCCTTCCTCAGGCGTAACTTTCAGCGGACCATTTACAATCAGCTTGCATACCGGCGGAACAACGTTTGCGGCAACTCCGCCGCCAAAATATTCAACATCAATCTCGCCTTTGTTGTAAATCTTCGTTCCTGCAAGGAAATTGGACGTGCCTTTTTCACAGAAAATTGCTGGGAACTGCGCATCCGGCGTGAAACCGATCGTTGGCATTTCATAACCATTTTCTACATAGTATTTCACGCAGGAAGAACCACATTCTTCGTCAGAGCCAAATAACACACGGATTCTGCGGTCAATTGGAAGATTCAAATCACGAATTGCTTTCAGCGCATAGACAGCCATGATGACCGGTCCTTTATCATCCAGACATCCTCTGCCCCAGAGAACGCCGTCATGGATCTCTGCACCAAATGCCGGATGAGTCCATCCGTCTCCGGCAGGTACGACATCCACATGTCCGAGGATACCAACCATCTCTTCGCCTTCCCCATACTCAATCCATCCGACTCTGTTATCAGCCTGTCCTGTACGAAATCCCAATTTTTCACCGAGCGCCAGCACATCATCAAGGGCAGCCTTCGGTCCTTCTCCATAAGGAGCACCGGGAGCTGATTCTCCTCTCACACTCTCAATTCTCATATTCTGCTGGATAGACGCAATCATATCGTCCTTTAATTCCAGTACTTTCGCATTCAATGTTTCATAACTCATTGCAATATCCCTCTCTTTCATTCTTTCTTATTTTACCACATTTCTTATTTTACGCAAGCTGGGCTGAATCCAGAATTATTGTAAACGGTCCATCATTTACGAGGCTTACTTTCATATCCGCTCCAAACTGTCCTCTTTCAACGACGGGAACTACTTTTTTACATTCTTCTATGATATATTCATACATCTCATTCGCTTTATCCGGAGCGCCCGCCTCGATAAAGCTTGGACGATTTCCCTTCCGGCAGTTTGCGTACAATGTAAACTGCGAAATAAGAAGCATCTGTCCGCCCACATCTGCCAGAGACAGATTCGTCTTCCCGTTCTCGTCCTCGAAAATACGAAGTCCGGTCATCTTCTTAACCATCTTATCCGCGATTTCTCTGGTATCATCTTCACCGACTCCGATCAGAACCATGAAGCCTTTGCCGATCTCGCCGATGATCTCACCATCCACTTTTACATTCGCTTCCGTCACTCTTTGAATTACGAATTTCATCTTGCTATCCTCTCATTATTTGTACTTGGCTGACTTTTAGAACTTCAGTCTATAGCTATCTTAACACGCCCGACTTGTTCAGGCAATCCTTCTTTCAAAAGAATTTCCCAAAGAATTTAGCACGCATTTATACTTGTAATTCTTTTATAAATGCGGTAACATTAAGGCGATATGTTTATGAAAATAAGGTGGTGATTGACAATGAAATTACAACAATTACTGAGTTATACAAGGAAAGCTGTTGACGAATATGATATGATCCAGGAAGGCGACCACATTGCAGTAGGGATCTCTGGCGGGAAGGACAGTCTCACACTCCTTTACGCAATGCAGGGACTTAGAAGATTCTATCCGAAGCATTTTGAACTGAGCGCAATTACTGTGGATCTCGGATATGAGAAATGCGATTTCTCGCAGGTAACGGAACTGTGCAAGGAACTTGATGTTCCATATCAGATCGTGAAGACAGACATTGCCCGCATTTTGTTCGATGAGCGTAAGGAGTCCAACCCCTGTTCGCTCTGTGCAAAAATGCGGAAGGGTGCTTTAAACGAAGCGGTAAAAAAGATGGGATGCAATAAAGTTGCCTACGCGCATCACAAGGATGATATCATTGAGACGATGCTGCTCTCCCTCATTTTTGAAGGAAGGTTCCATTCCTTCTCTCCGAAGACTTATCTGGACCGAAAGGATTTAAGCGTCATCCGCCCGATGATGTTTGTGGATGAGATGGATGTGATCGGTTTTCAGCATAAATACAATCTGCCTGTTGTAAAAAGCCGATGCCCGGTCGACGGATTTACCAAGCGTCAATATGCAAAAGATCTGGTTCGAGAACTGAATCAGGCTCATCCGGGTGCGAAGAATCGCATGTTTACGGCGATTCTAAACGGAAATATTGGAGGATGGCCGCCGCGAACGCCGCATACCCGTTAATCTTTAAAGAGGAACCTCTCACAGTGTGTGAAATGTTCCTCTTTGTAGATTTTTAGAATAATTCTTTTTTCCCTTTTTTGTACGATTCCAGAAGATGTGTCAAAACCTGAATATCTTCCTTGATCTTCTTTCCGTCATCCGTGTCTCCCACGAGGAGCCGGTGCGGTTCAGTCTCAAACATCTTGGATGTAGACTCGATATCTTTGTTCTCCTCCAGAACCTTCTCCACACTTTCAAACGGTTGATGTGCCTTGATTCGCATTCCATGAGAATTATAGATCAAAGTATATCCTGCAATACCGGTCGTTTTATGATAAGCTTTGCTGAATCCTCCGTCAATCACGATCAGCTTGCCGTTCGCACGTACAGGCTTCTCTCCTTTTTCTGTCTTAACCGGTGTATGTCCGTTAATGATATGCGAAATGTCGGAATACAAGTGAAATTCACGCAGGATCATATTGCAGGTCTTTTCGCTATAATAATGCTTATAGTATGGATTCGTCTCCTCATGCCATGCTTCCTTATCGGCAATAAACGTACGCTCAAAGGTTTTTACATTTCTGCCTGATAGAGGAGATTTTCTTCCGCACCACAGGTACCACATGAAATCAAGGTCCCACTGGGATGCCTGTGCTGACCAGGCCTTTCTGGCAATCTTTTCTGCGTAATCCAGATAGGATTTGCCGGTATAAATGCAGCCTCCGAATTTGACTCCATCAAAGTTTCCCTCTTCATCCAGAGGAATGCATCCGTGGTAGAGCAGGTTTCCGTTGTAACATTTGTACATGCATCCTTTGTCATATAAAAATTTCACATGCTCATGCAGGCGGTGGCTGTTTACGAAAGCAAACCTTAGATTATCCATGACTTCCTGTTCTGCCTCTGAAAGCACATATGCGTTTGTCGGGTCGACAGTCGGAAAGAAGGTATCCTTCATTTGATAGACCGTTCCCTCACTTTCAATCGTCCCATTCTCATAATTTATTTTATCAAGAAGCAGGCGTCCCTCCATCTCATATTCCGGACGGCGCATGATGATCTGGCCCTCCAGCTTAAACAGAATCACCGAAATCGCCTTCAGTGCAGCTTCCATCGGCGGCAGATCAGGATAAGTCTTCTCCGCGAATAAAGTCAGCGATCTCAGACTAATCCCATATCCGTTCTCCAACGTTTCAATACAACTGTATTTGATATTATTCCGTACAACAGATGCAATGCAGGCATCGCTTCCACAGGCTGCACCCATCCAAAGAATATCATGATTGCCCCATTCCAGATCAAGCGAATGATACTTCATGAGCAGATCCAGAATCTTATCTGCATTCTCTCCTCTGTCAAAGATGTCTCCTACGATGTGCAGATGATCTACCGCAAGACGTTTGATCAGTTCTGCAAGAGCAATAATAAATTCTTCCGAGCTCTCAATTCCGATAATGGTATCCAGTATTTTTTTGTGATACAGGATCTGGTTGTTGTCTTCATCCGGCATAAAATGCAGAAGTTCATCAATAATATATCCAAATTCCTCCGGAAGTGCTTTACGTACTTTCGAGCGCGTATATTTGGAAGAAACCACTTTTGCCAGCTCAATCAGGTAGTTCAGCATCACGCGGTACCAGTCTTCCGTAATTCTTCCCTCCCGCTTCATACGGTTCATCTTCTCACGGGGATAATAGATTAATGTGCAGATCTCATCGCGCTCTTTCAAGCTGAGCGAATCTGCCCAGAGTGCATCAACCTTTTCGCGTATGACCCCGGAACAATTATTTAAAATATGGAGAAACGCTTCGTATTCGCCGTGCAGATCACTCATGAAATGCTCCGTACCCTTTGGCAGATTAATGATTGCATTTAGGTTAATAATTTCACGACAGACCGCCTGCCTGGTCGGATATTTTTCTTGTAAAAGATTTTTAAACAAATTCTCTGTTTCCATTCTCACTCCTATATGTATATTTGATCTCAATCAGATTCTTGGATCTGTTACGGATTCTCGAAGCTCGATCAATGCTTCAAGTGCTTTCACAGTTCCTTCAATTCCTAATTCAGAGCTGCAGATACTGATGTCATAGCTTTCTGCATCTCCCCATTTTTTATTCGTAAAATAATTATAGTAACTTGCACGCTTTTTATCTGCTTTCAGGATTATATCCTTGGCTTTTGCATCCGTGATGTCATACATTTTGGCAATTCTCCGGACTCTGCTTGTTAAGTCCGCATGAATGAAAACACTCATGACATTATCATAAGATTCCAAAGCATAATCTGCACATCTTCCAACAAGGACACATGGCCCTTCATCTGCAATCTTCTTGATTGCTTCAAATTGTGCTAAGAACACTTTATGATTCAGCGGCATATCTGCAAAAGCTCCTGTTGCATAGCCTCCAGAATAAGTATCCATTACCAGCGAATACAAAAAACTGTTCGTCGGTTTTTCATCATGAGTCTCAAAGAGTTCCTGACAGATTCCGCTTTCCTTTGCAGCAATATCCAGCATCTCTTTATCATAAAGCTTTACTCCAAGATCTTCCGCCAGACGTGTACCAATCTCTTTACCGCCACTTCCAAACTGTCTTCCGATTGTAATAATTGTATTCAGGTTTTTCATATCAGTCACACTCCTTTTCTTATGCATATTATATAACAAAGTGCGAATATTGTATAGACATTTTATCTATTTTGACGCATTCGTCCGAGTAAATCTTCAAAATATTCCGGAAGCGGCGCGTCAAATTCCATATATTCACCGGTTGTAGGATGTGTAATGCCCAGAATCTTTGCATGCAGCGTCTGTCCCTGCAGCTTAAAGGGACACTTCTGTGGACCGTATACGGTATCTCCGAGCAATGGATGCCGGATACTAGCCATATGAACACGGATCTGATGTGTTCTGCCAGTCTCAAGTCGGCAGGAAATATAGGTATAGTCTCCAAAGCGCTCGAGAACCTGATAATGCGTGACAGCCTCTCGTCCGTTCTGGTAATTAATACTCATCTTTTTCCGATCGACCGGATGTCTCCCGATAGGCGCGTCAATCGTACCGCTGTCTTCTTTCAGATTCCCGCAGACAATAGCATGATAGACCCGCTTGATCGAATGCACTTTTAATTGCTCTGCAAGTTTCTGATGAGCCTGATCATTTTTACAGACAAGAAGGGATCCGGTTGTGTCCATATCGATCCGGTGTACGATTCCGGGACGCATAACTCCGTTGATCCCTGAAAGGCTCTCGCCGCAGTGATACATCAACGCATTAACCAGTGTTCCGCTATAATGTCCTGCAGCCGGATGGACTACCATCCCTTTAGGCTTATTTACGATCAATATGTCATCGTCCTCGTAGAGAATATCAAGAGGAATATTCTCAGGAACAATATCAGGCTCAACTAGATCCGGGATTTCCACAGTGATCATATCGTCATAAGCCAGCTTATAATTTGCTTTCACTGCTTTTCCATTTACGTATACATGTCCATCTTTCATTAGTTTCTGAATATAAGAACGGGAAAAGCCGCTCATCTCATTTGAGAGATATTTATCGATTCTTTCCCCGTTTTCTGTTTCAATTTGAAATTCTTCTAACCGCATTTAAAAATCCTGCTTTCTCTGAATGAGATTCTTTTCTATATCTGATGTTCTTTCCGATATTGCCTTGAATAAATCATCAAATCTTCTTCCTTATAATAGAAAAAGATCAACAATACCAGTACAAAAAATGTGACGGTTACATAAATGTCGGCAACATTAAAAATCGGAAAATCGATCAGTGAAAAATAAAAGAAATCCACAACATATCCGCGCAGTAACCGGTCGATAAAATTCCCCGCCGCACCGGCTGCAAGGAAAACCATACAGAGCCTGAGCGGAAGATACCGACGTGTGACAGGTGTAAGACTGTACAGATACACCATGATTCCAAGCACAACGACCGTAATAATTAGGAAAAAAAATCTCTGGTTCTGCATCATTCCAAACGCCGCACCTCTGTTTTCCAGATACTGCAGTTCAAAAACACCTTTCAAGATAACAACTGCCGGCTGATCTTTCAAAAATCGAAGTGCCAGAATCTTCGTATATTGATCCAGAAGCAGAAGTGCCAGAACACCGACCGCAGCACTGATATATTTTTTGAGTTTCTGATTCATGATGATGCTCCTTTTCCATTTACAAAATATAGCTATATATATTTATATACCAGGACATAGCATCTGCCCTTTTTCGTCTCTGAAATCATCCCCATATACCTGAATCTTCCCATCCCTCTTACGGAAATGATGTCGTTTTCTCTGACATGATATCCATTGCTTGTTATCAGCTTCCCGTTGACATATACACGAGCCTCTTCTATCAGAGGGGCCATTTTACTTCTGGAAGAATTCCACGCCAGGCTCAACAGTGAATCCAGACGCACGGATGCAACCGTACCTCTGATTTCCTCGTACCTTGGTTCATAATCAAATTCCTCTCTCTCGATCCGGACAGCCTGGACCGTTGTATGCCTGACACGAGTCAGTTCATTACAAATAAAATCTACCATACCGTCACAAGCAAAAAGATACGCCATTTTCTCTTGAATCAGAATATCTCCCAGATTAGAACGTTCAATACCCAGATTCAACAATGCTCCAAGATAATCGCGATGCCCCAGATCTTCGGCAAATTTCCCGTTTAATGGAGAGATCTGTATTACGCTCATGGGATATTTTTCCAATATTTCGTCTTCATCAGTATACAAATAAAAAGCATCAGGTAGAAATGCAGCCATCTGACGCTCAGCAAATGCATAACCGCCAAAGGTTCTGAAGGGAACAGCCAACAAATTCTTTGGCGTTGTATGCAAAATATTTAATTCATTCAAATTCAGGAAATCGGTATACATTACGATTCCCCTTTGAAATGCCTGATTGGAAAGTTCCAAAAAACGTTTGCGAAGTAATTCTTCTTCCTTGTCCATTTCCATAATTCCTATGTATTAATAGCGATTCTGAATCGGAACATCAAAAGATGAGGTGTTCAGAATATCCTGAAGATCTCCGGAAATATCTACATTCGCCGGTGTGACAAGGAATATGAAGTTTGAGATCTTCTGAAGATTTCCATCGATTGCAAAAGTTGATCCTGATGTGAAATCTATGATTCTCTGAGCGACCTCAAGATCCATGCCTTCAAGATTCAAAATAACTGTACGTCCACCAAGAAGCGTCTCCGTAATCTCTCTGGTGTCTTCCATGTTGTTCGGTTTGATTACGCATACTTCCATAGCAGGTGCACTTTTTCTTGATGGCTGACGCATTGGAGTTACTTTATTATTGGTCGGACGAGAAGATCTTCTAGGTTCAAATTCTTCTTCCTCTTCATAAGAAGTATTGGCTTTTTCTTTCTTAAAAATTCCACGCTTCGGTTTTTCTTCTTCGTACTCGTCTTCAAAGTCATCTTCATCGAAGAAGTCATCCTCATCGTAATCGTCATCACCGTCTAATTTCATTACTTCCAAGAACTTATCTAAAACTCCCATTTTTACACTCCTATCTGTTGTATCAGTTTCTTATTGAACATAATTTCTTTCACCAAAAATTGCAGTACCAACTCGTATCATAGTTGCTCCCTCTTCGATTGCAATTTCAAAATCATTTGTCATACCCATGGAAAGAATGCTCATATTCACATTATCAACTTTTTCCTTTCCAATGTCAACAGATAATTTTCGTAAGTTTGCAAAATATTTGCGATTTTCCTCTGGATCACTTACAAAAGGAGCAATTGTCATTAAACCTTGTACTTTTATGTGCTGAAATCCGGCAATTTGCCTAACAAAGTCCGGAACCTCTTCCGGCATCAATCCGAATTTTGTTTCTTCTCTTGCCATATTTACCTCGAGAAGCACATTTGCAACGATACCTTTTTTCTCGGCTTCTCTGTCAATAGTTTCCGCAAGACGAATAGAATCAACGGAATGAATCAGCTCCGCCTTATCAATAATATACTTCACCTTATTGCGCTGAAGATGACCGATCATCTGCCAATGGATATCCTTCGGCATCACTTCATATTTATCCACCAGCTCCTGAACTTTATTTTCACCGAAATATCTGGTACCTGCACCATACACCTCTTCCAGCATTTCCACCGGTTTTGTCTTACTCACTGCGATCAAAGTCACCTCGTCACGGCTTCTCCCGGCACGTCTGCAGGCTTCACAAACGCGTCGTTCTACATCCATTAAGTTCTCTGCTACCATGTTTTGTCACTCCTTACTGACTTACTATATCATTTTCCCGGACGGAAGCTCCATCCAGAGCAATGTGATCATAATTGGACAGCCCATAGCTGTTTCCTTCTTCTATAATATAATACTCTTCGCTTTCACAGAGGATCTCAACCTGTTTAAATACGGCGTATCCCTTATTAACATTGTAAACCCCTTTTAGCGTTCCCGTTTTACTTAATGTAAAAGTCTCGGTTGACTCCGGACGTACCAGAACATCTCCGGCTTGGAAATCTCCCGGATCAAGATAAACCATACTATTTTCCACATCACGATAACACACGTTTACATCAAGGAATTCTACAATAGAATCTCCTTTTTTATTTTTTGTCTGCCGAAGAACTCCTTTATTGTTAGAAGCCCCGCCTGTAGTCAGATAATCCTCAGGAACCAGATAGAATTCCTTTTCCGTCACAGCGGATTTCGGAATCTTAAGGCCTGATTCATCCTCAAGAATCAGTTCAATATCGAGATATCTGTCCTGTGCATATCGAATCATGGAATCAGTAAACTGGATATAACCGTAAGTCTCATCTTCTCCTCTATTAAAAATACGCAGACTTCCCCACATCGTCTTATTATCTTTATCAAAACGGATTTTTACAGACAGCTTATCCTTATCGCCCATCTTTTTATACAGCATCTCTTCTGTCTCTTTATTGAGCTTAAATACAATACTCCACGCCTCACCGGTAACCAAACGATAAACAGGCGAACCGGCACTGATTTTCGTGTTATTCAGAATCTCAGTCTGTGCATATCCTTCTTTAGAAAACTCATCTTCCGTGAGATCCTCCATGGACAATCCTTCATAACCGTCATAAGAATACTCGATAATACCGTCATCCTGAGTTTGGAATACCTGAAGTCCATCAATGCTTCCCTCTCCCAGTAGTGTATTGAGCTGGGTTACCCTGTTCTGGTTTGTATTACTTTGAAGCAAAGCTGTGGTTTCTTCCTTAAGGACTCGTACATCTTTAAAATTCTGCAATCGAAAATTTTCATGAAATGACTGAACTTTCATCAGTATACTGTTCCACTCATCCGTAGACAAATCCACTTCATCATTCGATTCCGTCGAAGAAGTATCTGCAATTTTATTCGTGCTCAGCGTATAGACATTGTTTCCGACTGCTACTTTCTGTCCGGCTTCGACAAAATAATTCACATATCCTTCCTGATCGGCATATACCAGATTTTCATCACGCAGTGCAATGCATGTAAAAGAAGTATTTTTTAAAATACTGCCTTCACGCACCTCATAAACAGCAATTCTGTCTTTGGTAAGATAGGTAAGAACCGTGACAACAAGGTAAATAAAAATGACACCAAAAAGTATCGTTCCAATATTCCAGGTTCCTTTTCTTTTATAGCGTTTCAAACTGATAACATCTTTATTCCTTCCAGCCAATACTTCAGCCTCCTCAATACCATAATGTCAAATTATTGATCTAATTTTTTCAGGGCAGCTCCGTTAAGGTAATTACATAGTCTTCCCTGATATCGTCCCTCTTGTTTCATTTTTGCAAATAATTCGTCCCTGAGTTTCCACCAGCTGTTTCCCCAATTGCAAAAAACAGAATCCTTCTCCGGAATCCTTGAAAAGAGCCGTTCCACAGCCATATTTTCAGGAATCAGTTCTAGAAAAGAAGCAACCCTTTCCAGGTATTCTTCTTTGGAACACAAACATATTCTACCATTTTCATACCAATCACACAATAAGGTATTTTTTGCAATATATAAAGAATGCAGTTTCACGATATCTATCCCAAGCGCAGTGAGAACACGTGCCGTTTCGCAGGCATCGTTCCTGTCATCTCCGGGAAGATTCAGAATCACATGGGCACAAATAGTAAACCCTTTGTATTCCTTAATCATCAAAACGGCATCAAGGAATTCCGCCAGCCCATGTCCTCTTCCTATTCGATCCAGTGTATGGTAATTAACGGTCTGCAGCCCCAGCTCAATGTTCATCTGAATCCCGGTCTCACGTTGAATGGCATCCATTACATCCAAATATTCTCTGTTCAAACAATCCGGTCTGGTAGAAACAGATATTTCCACGATATCCGGCACCGCCGCAGCCTCCCTAAGATACTTAGTGAAATGCTCCAACGGCTGAAATGTATTCGTATAATTCTGAAAATAAGCTATAAATTTATGTGCATGATATTTTTCTTCAATTCGTTCCTTGGTACGGAGAATCTGCTCAGAGACGCAGATCTGTGCGTCCATTGCTTCAAATCCCGTACCGGCTCCTGCACAAAACGCACATCCCGGCCCATCCACACGGTTCGGACAGGAGACCGGCAGATTTACGGGCAGTTTATAGATTTTTTCATGATATTTTTCTTTTAAATAATCAGAATAAGGATAATACAATCCTTTATTTTCAAACTTTCTTTCCTTTTCCATTATTCTTTCCTGTAGTTACTGTTTATAGAAACTATTTGCATCAGAGTGGTATAACTGCATTATTTACTGTACATACTAGTAGACAGAAACCATATAAGGAGGAAACTGTCATGAAATGGTTTGATAACACAGCTTTAACAATCGTAATTATTGGTGCACTTAACTGGCTTCTCGTCGGTATATTTCGCTTTGACCTGGTAGCCTACATCTTCGGCAACCTGTCATGGCTGTCACGAATTATCTATACGCTGGTCGGACTGTGCGGTCTTTATTTAATCAGCCTGTTCGGTCGTATAAACAGCATATCTGAATCATAGTAAAAAGGGGTATCCCACCAAATGGATGCCCCTCTTTTTATGTGATTTTCTCAATTAAAGATGTCATATCCTCATAAAGTGTTGATTTATCAGGTGCTCCCATCACGATGGATATATAAGGACGATTCTGTGAATCCCTTACAAGGAGGATTAGACAACATCCGGCTTCATCTGTTGTCCCTGTCTTACCGCCAACGATCGTAACATTATCCGGTTCTTCAACAACCCCTTTTGCATACAGATTGGTAGGCGTAAACGTCATCTCCTGCTGAGAACCGTCTGCCGCGGTATAGACTGCAGTATAAGAATCGCTGCTGATAATCTCTACAAAATGTTCATTTTTAATACATTCATTAAAAATCAAATATAAATCGTAAGCAGTAGTATAATGTTCATCATCATGCAGGCCATGCGGATTGGTAAAATGCGTATTATTCGCCATTAATTCTCTGGCACGGCTATTCATCATATTTACAAATGATTCTTCAGTTCCTGCTATATGTTCGGCGATGGCAGAAGCGGCATCATTCCCTGAATACAGAAGTAGTGCATTAAGAAGATCTTCTAATGTCCAGACTTCTCCTTCTCTCAGACCACACACCTGTGCATCGGAAGGAAAACTTGCAGCAGCGGCTGTTTTACTGATCGTAACCGTATCTTCCAGATTTCCATTTTCCAGTGCAAGAAGGGCTGTCATGATTTTTGTCGTACTTGCCGGATACAGTCTTTCATGGGACTGCCAGGAATAGAGAACATTTTTATTCTCCAGGTCAAACAAGGATGAAGCGTGTAACGCTGTATCCCCTTCATATCCTTCAAGCGCCACATCCGTTTCAGCTACGCACAACTCTTCTGCATAAAGGGTGCTCTCATATAATTCTGCATTATAATGAGCTTTCTCAAATTCTGTTACGAGCGCTTTTGGTTCCCCCGAACAACCACTCAAGTACAGAAATGCGAAAGCCATACATCCGATCAAACATAGTCTACCTTTACTTGTACATCTCACGCCAGTCTAAATCTCCTCTGTCAATTGCTAAAATCAGGATCTCCGCTGTTGCAAGGTTCGTAGCCATCGGAATATTGTGCATGTCACACAAACGGATAACATCGTTTACATCCGGTTCATGCGGCTTTGGATTCGATGGATCACGAAGGAAAATCAACGCATCGATCTCATTCTGTCCTATCTGTGCTCCCAGCTGCTGTTTTCCGCCAAGCGGCCCGGCGAGATACTTATGGATAGAAAGATTCGTGACCTCTTCTATCAAACGTCCGGTAGTGCCGGTAGCAAATAATTCGTGCTTACTTAAAATTCCTCTGTAAGCGATGCAGAAATTCTGCATTAAAGTTTTTTTTGAATCATGAGCAATAAGTCCTA
The DNA here is from genome assembly GCF_052066395.1 of Bariatricus sp. HCP28S3_A4. Classification (NCBI taxonomy): domain Bacteria; kingdom Bacillati; phylum Bacillota; class Clostridia; order Lachnospirales; family Lachnospiraceae; genus Bariatricus; species Bariatricus sp. HCP28S3_A4. Next base: position 70,801 of record NZ_JBQHSE010000005.1, read on the forward strand.
TGTTCATTTTCACCACTCCTTTATTGGTATTTTTTCGGCTGAAGGCCAACATTTAACACAAAACCGATTCCCATAAACATACTGACAAGTGATGTCAGCCCGTAACTGACAAAAGGTAACGGAATACCTGTATTTGGGAAAATTCCTGTAGCCACGCTGATATTGACGAACGACTGCACCGCTATCTGCGCGGCTATTCCGCAGCAGATGATTCGCCCCGCCATATCCTGTGCTTTAATCCCTATCAAAATACACTGTATTACTATTAATAATAACAGACCAATCACAATACAGCAACCCACAAAACCTAATTCTTCACCAACAATTGCAAAAATAAAGTCTGTCTGGGGCTCCGGTATATAATTTCCATTCTTCACAGATGTCGTCGTATTGTTGTTCAGCCCTTTCCCCGTGAGCTGTCCGGATCCAATCGCCATCATAGAATTGTTCTGCTGAAATGCCTGATCACTGGCATATTTTTCCGGCTCAAGCCATGCCAGAATTCGCTCCTGCTGGTAGTCTTTTAGGAACGGCTGATTCGGCTGTACCGCAATACTGATAAAAATCACTGCCGTTGGTATGAGGATTGCCAGCATTGTACCAATAAATTTATAGCTCAGTCCCGCGATATACATCATGACACAGAACACCAGAACAATCGATATCGTAGTAGACAAATCCGGCTGCATTACAATCAGAAGTGCGGTTGGAGCAAACAGTAATACAGCAGTTATAATCGTGCGAAAACTGTTGAGATCTTCCTCATGATTCATAAGAAATTTTGCAAAAAACAGAACCATCAATATCTTAGTGAGTTCCGAAGGCTGGAAATTGGTAAAATACAGATTGATCCATCTCTTCGCACCGTTTACTTCTGTGCCAAAAATCAATGTGATCACCAGCATCACAATATTAATCGCATAGATCATCCAGTATAAGTTCAAGACCCATACATAATCAATAAGTGATACGATGACCATAACGATCAGTCCCAGTACAAGACCAATGATCTGCTTATTCTGCACTGATTTCTGGGCACTTCCGATAACCAGAATTCCCAGAATTGTCAGCGCAACAACAGAAATGATCAGATTAAATTTGTAATCCTTCAAATGATAAGGTTTCGTTTTTTTTGGTAATCTCACGATTCGTCTCCCGTTAAATCAATAGTAATCCTTGACCGTGTGATATCCACGTCAAATTGTTCTTCAGTTACTTTCATGTACTTTGAAACTGTGCGGAATAATTCCCGGCACAGAAACTCATATGTATCCGGCTGACATTGCATACGATCTGCTACGATCAATGCTTTCAGCCTGTCTCTTGCAATCGAAACAGATGGTTTCCGATATTTTGTTTCAAATACATGCATAAGCCTGCCTCCTAATTTTTCCGAAATCTGCGAATAAACTTATGCAGCATACTATTCTGTTTATCAAAATCCAGAAACGGAACATCTTCTCCCAAAATTCTCCGGCAGATATTCATATAGGCTTTTCCTGCCAGTGAATCCATATCAATAACCGGCTCTCCCTGGTTGGTACCGACAACGACCTGTTCATCATCCGGGATCGCCCCCAGAAGGTCAATGGAAAGTATTTCAGTCACATCGTCAATGGACATCATATCCCCCCGTTTCACCATATCGATCCTGATACGGTTTATAATCAGATTCATCTTTGCCATATGATGAGCTTCCAAAAGTCCAATGATCCGGTCAGCATCACGAATCGATGAAACTTCAGGAGTAGTTACAACAATTGCCCGGTCAGCTCCGGCAATCGCATTCTGAAATCCCTGTTCGATTCCAGCCGGACAGTCCAGAAGCACGTAATCATATTCTTCCCGGAGTTCCGAAGTCAGCTTGATCATCTGTTCCGGGGAAACAGCAGATTTGTCTTTTGTCTGAGCAGAAGGAAGCAGATGCAGATTTTCATGCCTCTTGTCCCTGATAACCGCCTGTTTCAGTCGGCAGCTTCCTTCAATTACATCTACGAGATTGTACACAATCCGATTCTCCAGTCCCATAACTACGTCCAGGTTCCTGAGCCCCAGATCTGTATCAATTACAAGTACCTTCTGGCCAAGACTTGCAAGTCCCGCTCCAATATTTGCTGTAGTGGTCGTTTTTCCGACTCCGCCTTTTCCTGATGTCACAACAATAATCTCGCCCATAACACGTCCTCCTACCAAATTTGATTCTTAAGCGGACCAATAGAAATGTGTTCTTCGTCCAGCCGTGCAATCCGCGCTTCCGGCTTTTCCCCTTTACGCAAATACACACGATTTGCACCGACTCCTGCAATCTTCAGCATCTGAGGCTTCATAGCCAACGCAACGACAAACGCATTTTTATTTCCTGCCGCTCCTGCATGTACAGTACCACGGATCGTACCGAGCACCACAATATTACCGCGTGAAACGACAGTCGCTCCAAATTCTACATCGCCTAATATAATGATGCTTTTTTCCGTTTCCAGTACCTGCCTCTTCTTCAGTGTCCCCCGGTAGAACTGTCCTTCTCTTCTGGGCAAATCTTCAAGACATTCTTCCACCACGCTTTTGTACAATCTTTTTGTATTCTCGTTTTTGTCGAAAATACATACAATATGGATGTGCGCAATATCTGTGATCAAATCTATGATTTCTTCTTCCTGCGGCTTGGTAAGCACTCGCCCCTCAAAGGTAATCGCCATGCTTGCATCTTTAAAAAATTTTGCCGATTCAGTGAAACTTGTCCTAAGTTCCTCAAGGATCTGCTTATATTCTGCCTCAGGATCCATATGAACGATCAGGCCGTATTTATTACTTTTAATTACGACTTTCTGATTCAAGTCCCCCACTCCTTCTAATCTCCGTGAACTCCTGTCACAGTAATTTCTGCAGCATGACCGGTGATCAGTTCATTACGATCAGCCAATCCATAATAATACCGCATCAGATCACGTCCAATTTCAGAAACATACAACGATTCATATCCGTTTTTAATTCGGATTGCAAATGCAATCTCTGGTTCGTCACTCGGCGCGAATCCAACAAACAGACCATGGTTCGCATGCGATTTACTTTGCTGGGCAGTACCCGTTTTACCGGACATCGCAAATCCATTCAAAGAAGAATAGGTACTGCTGCTGGTGACAACGGCACGCATTCCCTGATGCACCGCATCCCAGGTGTTGTTGGAAACATTTTCAATCTGATTCAGAGCACTCGGCTCAGACTGTTCAATCACATCGCCTTCCACAGTTGTAACTTTGTCGATCAATGTCAGATTATATACGGTTCCACGGTTCGCAACAGCAGTAATATATCTGGCAAGCTGTGTCGTTGTATAGTTATTGGTTCCTTGTCCAATCGCAGACCGGACCGCATCCTGATCGGAAATCTGAGGCTCCGATTCTGGTATCTCTATACCTGTTTTCTGCCCGAGACCAAATAAAGTCGCATACTGCTTCAAAACCGCAAGGCCTTTATCGGACGAATATCTTGTAGCTGTAGCTTCGCCGCTTGTATCCGAAAGATCATTCTCATTAAGCGCATCGTTCGTAAGTCCCAGACGATATCCCACCTCATAGAAAAACAGGTTACATGATTTCTGAATCGCACCGGATACATTCAGTGATCCATGGGAGCTCGGATAAACCCAGCACTTCGGATTCGGTGATACTTTTTTATAAACACCGCTGCAGTTCAGATATGTATCAGAACTAATCACACCCTCTGTCAATCCTGCAGTCGCAACCAACGGTTTGTAAGTAGAACCCGGTGCCGTCCGCTCCTGTGTGGCATTGTTATAAAGCGGTGCCGCCTGATTCTGCCGCAGCTGGCTATAATAATCAGAATCCATACTGTTCGCCAGACGGTTATTATCATATCCCGGATAAGAGACGCATGCCAGCACTTCTCCTGTATTGACATCCGTCACTACAACAGATCCTGTACATGGTTCCAGTCCAAGCTGCCCCGGAGTGATTTCAAGCGTTTGAATCTTACCGCGAATAAAATCATAAGGACCGGTCGCACCACTTACAAGGTTATTGTATTGGGTTTCATCATAATCCAGGACTTCCTGTTCATACAAGAGCAGACAGATCTGCGTACCTGTAATCCGGCCTGTCTTGATCATATATTTATAAATCAGTTTCTCAAATCCGGAATCCGTCGACAGTTTCTTCCCAATGAAGTTCACGAGTCCCTGGTAAGTCTCACCAAGATCAGAATAACTGCTCTCCTCATCCATGTATTCCTTCAGTTTCGATGTATCGATCCAGTTCTGGGAAATTGCATAGTTCAAATATGTATATAAGCTGATCGTCTCATCTTCTTCCCAGGCAAGGTATGTCTTGTCCTTCGTATCAATCTTATCTGTCTGTAATATCTTTGCATTGGTTGTCAGAAGATCACTGATCACATAGCTCAAATAAGCCTGCATTTCTTTTGAACATTCTTTATATGCAGGAGCATTCGGATTTCCCAGCTGTTCCAGAACTTCTGAAATCACTTCTTCATGTCTCGTAATGTATGCCTGATACACAGCCTGTTCTGTCGATTTGGCATCCGGATCTTCAAAATGTCCGGTATCCAGGATCTCATTTGAAATAAATGCATTGTAGACGTCATCGATTGGAATGATAACATCACTCTCATCTGTAAGCTGACTCCGATCATAGTTCATGACATTCGCCATCTTTGCAACCACAATTCCGGCAATCTTTTCTTCCAGCAAGTCATAAGCTGCTTTTTGTAGATTTGCATCGATTGAAAGATAGACATCATTTCCTGCTTTTGCCTCGGAAACTTCATCTGTTTCTATGATTTTCCCCACGCTGTTTACGTAAAGCTTGATTTCTCCTTTCGGCCCCTGGAGCGTCTCGTCCAGAACCTGTTCCAATCCAGCTTTACCAACAATATCTGTAAGGGAATATCTTTCCTGCGTTTCTTTGTCCATGGAGTCATACTCTTCCTGGGAAATGGTACCGGTATATCCGAGAATAGATGCAAAATACTTGCTGTCGGGATAAACTCTCAGAGAATCTTCTGCGATATTGACGCCCTGAAGTGTATCAATATTCTCCATAATGGCTGCTTTTGTTTCTTCACTCACATCACTTGCTACCGTTGTAGCGACATATTTCTGATACCGGTTCAGACTCATGGCATAACGGATATTGACCATTTTCAGAACCATCTCTTTCGAAAATTCTTCCTGATCAATTCCATATCCCCATCGTTTATCCGTACAGAGATAGTTGATGATATCTTCTGCGGTATATGCCTTCTGTTCATCAGAAAGCTTGTCAATTGTGGCATATCCGAAAATATCCGCAAGAAAACGAAGCTTCTGAGTCGAATCTTCATCCATCGTATATTGATATTCCCCGTTATCATTCAGAACAATCTTAAAATTATTGATGATGGAATCCCCGTTAGATTCTACAATATCAATTACTTTCAGAACCGTCTCATTGATAATCTGATTCTTTTCGGCAGTAGTACTGTTGCTGTAATCCCCGTTGTCTTCTATTGTGACAGAATAGGCAAGCTTATTGTCGGCAAGAACCACACCGTTACGGTCCAGAATCCGGCCTCTTGTTCCTTGTACTTCTTTTGTCTTCTGAATCTGTAATTTATAGTCATCCAGATACTCCTGTCCTTTTACGATCTGCAGATAAAAAACTCTCTGAACAAGAATTGCTGACATCACACAGAACGCGATCATTACAACAAAAGCCCTGGATTTAACTATCTCGATTGCCCATGCCTTCAGGCGTTCCCATAATTTATACAAATTTACTTGCACTCCTTTTTTCTTCCTCTTCCAGTCGTCGATTCGTATGCAGGATCACCTGATATAAGCCCAGTGTGATCAGAATGGTGTAAACAAGTTCCGGCATTATGATATGATTGAAATAATACCAGAAATTAAAATCGCTTTTCAGCATAAAAAGGAAAATATAAACAACCAGGCTGTAAACCAGTTCACTCGCCGAAATCAGCGCCAGCGGAAGCTTGATGTCTTCATCATAAAATACCCTGCTGAAAAATCCGTTGCAATATCCAATCACCATATACACCAAGGCATAAAATCCAATTAAATCGCCACCCAGAATATCTTTGAGTAATCCGCAAAAGAATCCGATGAACAGACCTTCCTTTCTTCCGCGCATAAAACCAAAGGAAGAAGTGACTACGATCAGTAGATTCGGGATGACCGATGCCAGGGCCAGATATTGAAATATTGTCGTCTCCAGTAGGAAACAGATCAGTATGATAACGGTACAGACTGCAATCCGTTTTAATTTCTTCATCCTTACTCCTTTTTATCAATCAAGTCTTTCTTTGTGGTAGTGATAACCAGCACTTCATTTAATTCATGAAAATCCGTAGCCGGGATAATATATCCAGAACGTGTCAGATTGTTTGCATCAACCGTAACCTCGGAGACATATCCAATCAGAAGCCCCTGAAGATATTTGTCACTGATATTGGAAGTTACGACCTGAGTGCCTACCTTAACTTCATTCTCATTGTTTGCAAGTTGCTCGAATTTGACAACACCTTCACCTATCAGCTTCAGATCGCCGCTGACAATACATTTGTCAAAAGTTTCCAGCATCATGGCACTCACATTTTTATCATCAATGATGGAACTTACAATGGAATAATTCGGCCCGACTTCTGTAACGATGCCGACAAGCCCTGCACCTGAAAGCACATTCATATCCACTTCAATACCGTCGTTGCTTCCCTTGTCGATCGTGAATCTTGAAAACCAGTTGCTGTTTTCACTGGCAATAACATTCGCCCCGACCTTTGGATAATCTGCCGTATCCTGATGCATTTTAAAAAGTTCCTGAAGTCGTTCCAGCTCTGCGGAATTCTGTTGAAGCTGATTATTTTCAATCGTCAGCTCCGCAACTTTTTCTTTCAGTTGTTTATTTTCTTCTCTCACTTCCTGAAGCGTTGCAAAATTATCGGACACATCACTGATCCACATCCCCACACGGTTGATGCCCTTCTGCATTGGTACCACCGTATATCCGGCTACCCATGCGAGCGGCCCTTTCCCGGTATCTGCAAAACCGGAAAGTCCCATTAATATAATACAAATTATTGCAAGGATCAGAAGCCAGTATTTGCTTGCAAGTGAAAATTGGTTTTTTGCTTTCATCTATCTCATCCACCTATAATTCTCGTCTAGCATTGAATATGCGTGTTTTCTAAGCTCTTTGGACCGGATAATCTGACTCAGTCCTTCCACCGCGCAAATATCCGGATGACGCGCAGTGTGAACCCGGTAACCAGTTGCCCCTTCTATGTAACTGGAAAGACCCGGAAGATAGGAAAGACCTCCTGTCAGAAAGATACCGTTCTTCTGTATGGCCTTCAATACTTCCGGAGGCGTTCTTTCAAGCAGAAGGTTGATCTGCATGATACATTCCGAAAGCGGCTCCTTCATGGCGGCACGTACCAGGCTGATCGGAATTTCCTGCTGTTTCGGAACTCCGGTTACCAGATTTCTTCCGGCAACGACCATAGTCTCACTGCTCTCTCCGCCAAACACACCGAAACGCCGCCTCAGTGTTTCTGCCGTAAGCCTTCCAATCAGGAAATCATAATTATGCCGCACCAGATTCGCCACAGCATTGTCAAATGTATTCCCACCGATTTTGATCAGTTTATTCAGCACCATACCACCGGATGCGACAACCGAAATTTCCGTCGTCTCACCTCCGAAATCTGCAATCATAACCCCTTTTGTATTCTGAACATCCATTCCGAGTCCGATGCAGTGTGCAATTCCCCGTTCTACAATATTGACCTCCCGGGCTCTTGCGGTCGAATGGACCACGAGATCAAAGAAAGCCCGTTTCTCCACCTCAGTAACATCGGTCGGAACAGCGATCACGTATTCAGCACCTCTTGCAAACTGGCGGTCTTTTTTCAGCAGATTCTGAAGCAGATACTGCATATCGTTAAATCGGCTGATGACCCCTTCCTTCATAGGAAACACAACCTGTATATTTCCCGGGGCTTTTTCATACATTTCATATGCTTCATCACCGACAGCAAAAATTGTTTTCTGATTGGCGATTGCAATGACATTCTTTTCCTTCCATATGGTGTCCTTTTTTTTATCATAAACTTTGATCTCATAAGTTCCAAGATCAATACCGTAAACATTTCTTGCCATTTGCTATATTCCTTTCACAGCTACGCATTCCCTAAATACCCCTCAAGGGCAAGACTGACATAACAGTTGTCTCCGATAATAATATGGTCAAGGAGCTCAATTCCCAGGATTTCCCCTGCCTCCTTCACCCTTCTGGTCACCAGAATATCAGCCCGGCTCGGCGACGGATCACCGCTGGGATGATTATGCATAAGTATGATGTATACTGCATTTTTCATAAGAGCTTCCACAAAAAGCTCACGCGGGGAAACCAGCGACATATTGATCGTTCCTTTGGATATCTCACTTTCACCGATCAGTTTAGATCGGGTATTCAGCATAAGCAGCTTCATATGCTCCTGCCTGCGGTGACGCATATCTTCCATATAATAGTCCGCTATGGTATCCGGTTTGGAAAAATCCAGTTCTTTCCCGGCAGAAAGCTGCGCCATTCTTTTGGAAAGTTCACAAAGGCAAAGAATCTGTATCGCCTTTACCCTGCCGATTCCCTGCACTTTCATCAGTTCTTCTTTGGTCCAGTTCTGCAGATGAGTCTCATCCTTATTCTGTACACCGGTATCCGGGTACAAAAGTTTTCTGGCCAGTTCAAGGGAATTTTCTCCTTTTGTACCCGTACGCAGCAGAACGGCAAGCAATTCAATATCTGTCAAACTGCCCGCCCCAAAACGCTCGCATTTTTCATACGGGCGTTCATCTGCTATCATGTCTTTCATGGTTTTGTTTTGATTCATAATCCTTATATAGGATTCGATAATTCGAAAAAAGACGTTCTCATACAGCACAAAAAATGCCTTACGGCATCTATAAGAAACGATAAATAAATATGGCAAGCACTACACCGATGATGCTCGCTATCGTAATCTTGATGCTAAGCCCAAAGGTAATTACCACCATACCGAGATTTAGAATGATCGGACTGTCAAATCCGAATGTCTGTCCATAGGACAGCCAGCTAAGTGCCGGTACATTCTCTGTCATCATGGCAATAAAACCTCCCAGCACAATTCCTGTTAAAACAAACAGAAACAGAGCCCATGTATTCTTGCTTCCGGCTCCCTTCATCTGTACTCCTCCTCTTTTTTTGAATCACAAACTGTGATTATTTTAGCATATTTTAAAAAACGTGTATAGCCTTTTTAGACATTAAATTTTTCTTAAAGCATCTTCATTTTTGTCGAATGAAGCATATTTTTTGCGGATCGTTTCCGCGATCTTTATGCCGTCCACTGCGGCTGACGTAATCCCGCCTGCATATCCGGCGCCTTCTCCACACGGATATAGTCCGCAAATACGGCTCTCCATCGTTTCATTTCTGAGAATTCTGACCGGGGAAGAGGTTCTGCTTTCCACCGCCGAAAGAATCGTATCCGGATGCGAAAAACCTCGGATTTTCGTATTAAATTCTTCCATTCCCTCAACCAGAGATCTTGCAATCTGCTCCGGGAAAATCTGTTTTAGCTCCGCTTTTTTCCAACCGCCTTTCATACACGGTACCATTTCTCTGAATTCCATGCACACAGGACGTGTGTCCAACTTCCCGGCATCCAATTGAAGACTTTGGCAAAAATCCCCATAGCGCTGAACCGGGATCCTGCCATTTCCCGCTTCATAGGCCGCCTTTTCCAGTTTACGCTGAAATTCCACACCAGAAAGCGGATGCTTGGAACCAAAATCTTCCGGAGATACGGTTACGACGATAGCACTGTTGGCGTTCCGGCTGTCTCTCGCGTGATAACTCATTCCGTTTACCGCCAGGTGTCCTTCTTCCGATGATGCATTGACCACATATCCACCCGGACACATGCAGAATGAATACACACCACGCCCATTCGGTAGTTTTGCTGTCAGTTTATAAGCCGCAGCCGGGAGTGAATCCGGATATTCTGCCCCGTACTGGGAACGGTTGATCAGTTCCTGAGGATGCTCCGCACGCACCCCCACCGCAAATGATTTTGCTTCCATTGGGATCCCGGTCTCATAAAGCATGCCAAATGTATCCCTCGCACTGTGTCCCGGCGCCAAAACCAGAACTTCGACCGGTAATTCCCTCACGTTATTTTTCTCTTCGGCATCTGTTTCTACCCAGATTCCCTTCAATTTTCGTCCGGACTCATTCAGGATAAGTGACGTCATTTTCGTATGAAAATGAACTTCTCCTCCCCATGCAAGAATCTGCTCGCGCATATTCCGAATGACCGTACACAGAATATCCGTTCCGATATGCGGTTTTGCGTCATACAGGATCTCCTCCGGCGCTCCGTGTTTGACGAAGGTTTCCAGCACGGCCCGGATCCTTCCGTTCGGGTCTTTGACCAGTGTATTGAGTTTTCCGTCGGAAAATGTTCCGGCTCCTCCCTCTCCGAACTGAACATTGGAATCCGGCTTAAGCACTCCGGTTTCCCAGAATTTCTTCACATCCTCCTGTCGTTCTTCAACAGGAGCTCCCCGCTCGATCAAGATCGGACGCATCCCACACTTGGCCAGAAAATACGCGCAGAAAATCCCCGCCGGACCGCATCCGACTATGACCGGCCTTTCTTTCAGACGGCAGGAGCCCTCTTCGGGGAAATGATACCGTTCTTCCCGGCAGACGCTGACATCTGAATTGCCTTTCTTCTTCGACACCCGTTTCCAGACAGCCTGCTCATCGTTTACTTTCACATCAATGGTGTATACATAATAAAGTTCCGGCTTGCGCCTGGCATCCAGAGATCTTTTCCGAATGGTAAGATCCAGCAACTGCATTTCCTGAATTCCGAGACGCTTCCGTACCTTCTTTTTCAATTCTTCTTCGGTATGCCCCACCTGTATTTTTAACTGACTGATTCTAAGCATTCGCTGCTCCTTTCCCTGCCAGATATCCGCTTGCCCATGCCCAGTGCAGATTGTATCCTCCGCAGATTCCGTCCACATCGACCAGCTCACCTGCGAAATAAATACCTTTTGCAATGCGTGATTCCATCGTCTGAGCAGAAAGTTCCGCTGTCGAAACACCTCCTGCGCAAATCTGAGCCTGTTCAAATGGATTCGTATCTATAATATCTGTCCGAAAATGTTTCCCTTCTTTCACCAGGCGTTCCAGTTCAGCCTCCGTAAGTTCCCCCGCCTTTTTCATCCGCGGTATCCCTGAAATTTTGAGCAGCACCTCCGACAGTTTCTTGTGAAATACTCCGGTAAAAAAGACACTCATTTCCTTTTCTGGATGAAGCCTTTTCCTCTCTTCAAGCATCTGTCTCCATGCATCGTCCGTTAACTGCGGCATAAAATCAACTTCTGCACAGACAGATTGTTTCCGGTAAAGTCCTTTCGCCGCGATCCTGCTGATCTGAAAGACCGGAATTCCGGAAATACCGTAAGCATTCATCTGTAGCTCGCCCGTATCCTCTCCATGCTTCTTTCCGTCAATCCATATAGAAACTTTTCCGTTCACACGCACGCCTGCTAAAGAGGGATAAAAGTTTTCCCGGCATTTGAGCTGTACAAGTGCCGGGACCACAGGAATGATCTTATGCCCCAGCTTCTTCGCAAGATCGTAACCGCTTCCGTCATTTCCGAGCTTTGAAGCTGCTCTCGAACCGCAGGCAAGAATTACGGAATCACAATTCATTTTTTCTTTCTTTTTACCACCTTGGAGAATTTCAACCTGCCAGCCTTTTTTTGTTCTTAAAATATCCGACACATGGGCCGATGTCACAATGCGGATCCCGCATCGATCGAGTTCCATACGAAGCACATCCAGCACCGCACTTGCCTGTTCGGAAAACGGATAAATGTAGCCATTTTTGTCTTTTGGCATAACACCCATTTCTTCAAATTTACGAATGACCCACTCTGCCGGAAATCTGCTGATGATCTTCCAGGGGAAATCGTTCTCATCGCTTCGGTAGCACTGTGGGCTCTGGAACAGATTTGTATAATTGCATCTTCCGTTTCCGGTAGAAAGAATCTTCCTGCCGACGCGATCATTGTGTTCCACGATTGTAACGCTTGCCCCTTCTTCCGCAGCGGAAAGTGCAGCCATCATACCGGCAGCACCTCCTCCTGCAACCACAATCTGTTTTCCCATTATGGAAGCTCCTTTACGATTCCAGCGTCATGGAGTTTCTGAAGTGACATCAGGATTCCGAATTTAGCATGTTCCCAGGTCAATCCTCCCTGGAAATAAACGGCATACGGTGGTTTGATCGGTCCATCGGCGCTAAGTTCGATCGAGGATCCTTGCACAAACGCTCCGGCTGCCATGATAACTTCGCTGTCATAACCCGGCATCGCCCACGGAACCGGTGTCACATAACTTTCAACCGGTGCAGCAGCCTGGATTCCCTGGCAAAACGCAATCACGCCTTCTGGTGTTCCAAGTGTCACCGCCTGAATAATATCATGACGCGGTTCACTTCCGTTCGGAATGACCGGATATCCGAGTTTTTCATAAATATTCGCTGCAAAAACAGCTCCTTTTAACGCGCCTGCCACTACGGTCGGTGCGAGGAAAAGCCCCTGATAGAAGGACTGCATTACACCAAGAGAGGCACCGACCTCTTTCCCCAGTCCCGGTGAGGTAAGACGGTACGCACACTGCTCGATCAGATCCTTTCTTCCCGCAATATAGCCTCCGATCGGCGCAAGGCCTCCGCCGGGGTTCTTGATCAGGGATCCGACAACCATATCGGCACCGACATCACTCGGCTCCTTCTCTTCTACGAATTCACCGTAGCAGTTATCCACCATGCAAATAAGTTCCGGCTTTATTTTTTTCACAAACGCAATCCCTTCCCCAATCTGATCTACCGAAAAGCTTGGCCGTGTCTGATACCCTTTCGAACGCTGGATCGTAACCAGTTTGGTTTTTTCATTGATCGCCTCACGTATCTTATCATAGTCGAAACTGCCATCCTGCAGCAGATCCACCTGGCGATAGGTAATTCCATATTCAGCAAGTGAACCGGTGGAAGGACGAATTCCGATCACTTCTTCCAGCGTATCATAAGGTTTACCTGCAATCGAAAGAAGTTCGTCTCCCGGCCTTAAATTGGCTGAAAGCGCCAGCGCCAGCGCATGGGTTCCACATGTAATCTGAGGACGCACCAGTGCATCTTCAGTATGAAATACATTTGCATACACTTGTTCTAATGTATCTCTTCCGAAATCACTGTATCCGTATCCGGACGCATAATTAAAACATTCCGAGCTCACCTTCGCCTCCTGCATTGCATGCAGAACCTTGAGCTGATTAAATTCAGCCATCCGGTCGATTTCAGCGAACCGATCCTTCAGTCCTGCTTCGATTTCAAGTCCGTACCGCAGCACGTTCGGGTCAATTCCCATCTGAATATAAAGTGATTCTGTTTCTTGATTTAAACTCATGATTCTATTATTTTCCTTTCTCTTAAGATTCTCAGCATTGCTTCCAATATCGCAGTTTCATCATAATTGTACTGATCCTTGGGCAGCCAGATTACATCACGCTCCCGCTTAAACCAGGTAATCTGCCGTTTTGCGAAATGTCTGGTGTCCCGTTTTAAAATATAAACAGCCTCTTCAAGGGAACACTCCCCTTCAAGATATGACAGAATTTCTTTATAGCCCAGCCCTTGCATAGACACCATTTTACGGTCATAGCCTCGCAGCTTTAGTGCCCGGACTTCATCCACAAGTCCCTCATCGATCATCTGATCTACCCGCCTGTCTATCCGTTCGTAAAGCCGGCTTCTCTCATCATTCAGAACAAAATATGCAAAAGAATACGGAGATTCTTTCTTACGCTCTTCTTCATTATGCTGAGAGATGGGCATCCCCGTCTGATGGTAAAATTCCAGTGCCCTTATCACACGCTTCACATTATTCGCATGAATCTCATCGGCAGATTTCGGATCCACCTCGCGCAGACGATCATGCAGCGCATTTGCACCATTTTCATTTGCAAATGCTTCCAGTTCCTTTCGATACGCAGTATTTTCTTCTCCTTCGGAGAAATCAATGTCATACAGAAGTGCCTGTATATAAAATCCTGTTCCGCCCACCACGATCGGGATATGTCCGTTTGCATAAATCTGCTCCATCGACTGCTTTGCCATCTGTTGAAATCTGGCTACATGAAATTCTTCGTCTGGCTCAAGTACGTCCACAAGATAATGAGGAATTCCTTCCATTTCATCCCTGCGGATTTTTGCGGACCCAATATCCATATGCCGATATACCTGCATAGAATCTGCAGAAATGATTTCTCCACCGACCGCCTTTGCCAGTCCGATCGAAGCTTTCGTTTTTCCCACAGCGGTAGGTCCGGTCAATACAATAATCGGCGGTTTTGTGACATCGTCCGTTTCTTTCCGTTTTTCTTCCATTACAGACACCTCCTCTACATTTCTTAATTCATTGAAAAATATGCGCTTATTAAATGATACGCTTAAACTTTTTCTCAAGTTCCCGTTTGGTCATTGAAATAATCGTGGGCCTGCCGTGTGGACAATGGTATGGATTATCCAACGTCAGAAGTTCACCGATCAAAGCCTCAACCTCTGCAGCAGACAATCTGGAATTACCCTTGACCGCTGCTTTGCAAGACATGGATGCAATTTTCTCATCAATCAATGAAGGTTCCAGATTAGAAGCCAGGCCTTCAGACAATCCATCCAACATCTCAAGCAAGAGCTCCTTCTTAGCAATTCCGAATAGATTATCAGGAACTGCTCTCACAGCATACTCATCGCCGCCGAATGGTTCCATCTCAAATCCAATCGATGTGAACCGGTCTTTGTAAGTCTCCAGTACATCAATTTCCTGCATAGATAAACTTAAGATGATCGGAGGACTCAGGTACTGAGAAGTATACTCCCGATTTTTCATTCCTGCAAGTGTACGTTCATACAATACTCTTTCGTGTGCAGCATGTTGATCGATAATATAGAGACTATCCCGAAATTGTACCAACCAATAAGTATCAAACACTTGACCAATAATTTTATACTCCTGTTTTACTTCTTTTTTGAGTAAATTTTCCTCAAACAAATCTAATTGTTTGCTTTTTTCTGACTTTTGTGGATTATTATGTGAAAATTGTGGATTGTTTTGCAGATCGCGCTCTGTTTTTTTGGTATCGCTATTGTCTTTTTGCAGAGTTTGCTCTGTTTTTATTGGATCGTACTCTGTTTTACTTGCTGTATTGTGTAGAGTGTGCTCTGTTTTTGAAGGACTGTTTTGTAGAGCGTACTCTGTTTTTTTGGAATTCAAGCGTCTTTTTACAGCTTCTTTTACCTTATCCGTTTCCTGTGCCTTTTTCGATATGTCTTCCGTGCTTTCCACTTCCGCATGCGAAACCTGATTATGATAAGCCTGTACTCTCTCCTTCATTTTTTTCATGAAATAATCAAGATTCTTCTCTTCATCGCTCTCTTCTTTTTTTACTGGTTCCGGATTCAAATTCCCGTAAGGCCGTTTTGGGACCTCCTGTACCAATACAGCGCTTTTCCGCTTATCTGCTCTCCTGTCATTTATTTTATTTTCAAGCGACGGCGGTTCCGGTATCTCCACTTCCGGGATCAGATTCTTTTCGTGTAGGCCGTCACTGACAGCCTGATAAATCCGATTGTAAATCTCCTGCTGATTGCTGAAGCGAAGTTCCATTTTTGTCGGGTGTACGTTGACATCGATCTTCTCTGGATCCACCTGAATGTGAAACGCTACAAACGGATATTTATGCTGCATCGTAAAATCTTTATATGCGTCTTCAATCCCTTTCGACAAGATGTTACTGCGGATATATCGTCCGTTTACAAAATAGTTTTCAAAATTTCGATTTCCGCGGGAAATAAGCGGTTTTCCAAGAAATCCATTAACACGCATCCCTTCACAATCATATTCCAGCGGGAGCAGATTATTGGCAATCTCTCGTCCGTAAATATGATAAATCACATCTTTTAGACGTCCGTTTCCGGATGTATGTATCTTCGGCTGATGGTTATTGATGAACTGGAAGGAAACCTCTGGATGCGAAAGTGCAAGCCGTGTCAGCAGATCGCTGATATGGCTTGCCTCTGTCATTGGTGTTTTTAAAAATTTTCTCCTTGCAGGTGTATTATAGAAGAGCTGACGTACCAAAAACGTTGTTCCGTCGGGAGCTCCCGTTTCTTCCAGAACCTTTTCCTGTCCTCCTTCTATAACATACCGGGTTCCAAATATATCATTCGCCGTTTTTGTCACCAATTCAACCTGAGCAACAGCGGCAATACTGGAAAGCGCCTCACCACGAAATCCAAGCGAAGAGATGTGCACTAAATCATCTGCGCTTCGAATCTTACTCGTCGAATGGCGTAGGAATGCTTTTCTAACATCGTCCCTCTCAATCCCATATCCATTATCGGTGATCCGCATAAATGTGATACCACCATCCTCTATCTCTACTACAACCGCCGTTGCACCGGCATCAATTGCGTTTTCCACCAGTTCTTTGATCACCGAGGCCGGCCTTTCTATCACTTCCCCGGCTGCTATTTTATCAATTGTGATCTGATCCAACAATTCAATATGCGGCATATTGTTCTCCTTTATTCATTCTAAGTATCTTATCTTACCATCGATTTTTCAGTTTATTCTGGAGCTGATACAATTTGTTCATCGCATCGATCGGAGTCATATGACTGATATCCAGTTCTTCTAATTCTTTCAGAACATCATCATCCTTTACCGTATCGAAAAGAGAAAACTGTGCCAGATCAACTTCATCCAGCTTCTTCTGTGGCTTTTTCTTCTGGTTTTCTCCCTGTACGGCGATTTCCTTCACCCGCGCCGTAATATCTGCATTGACCAGCTCTTCCACGATTTCTTTCGCACGATTAATGACAGAATCCGGAACCCCCGCCAGTTTAGCAACCTGGATTCCGTAGCTCTTATCCGCACCGCCTTTTACTATTTTTCGAAGGAAGACGATATCATCTCCCTTTTCCTTTACAGCAATACAGTAATTATTGACATTATCGATTTTCCCTTCCAGCTCCGTTAATTCATGATAATGTGTAGCAAATAATGTCTTCGCCCCCAGAAGCTTACTATTGCTGATATGTTCCACGACCGCCCATGCGATACTTAAGCCATCGAAGGTACTGGTTCCTCTTCCGATCTCGTCCAGGATCAGAAGGCTTTTGCTGGTTGCATTTCTCAGGATATTCGCCACCTCGTTCATTTCCACCATAAAGGTACTCTGTCCGGATGCCAAATCATCGGAGGCACCTACTCGCGTGAAAATACGATCTACAAGTCCGATATTCGCGGACGATGCCGGGACAAATGAACCGATCTGTGCCATCAATACGATCAATGCAGTCTGACGCATGTACGTCGATTTACCGGCCATATTCGGTCCGGTGATAATCGAAATGCGGTTCTTTTTATCATCCAGATAGGTATCATTGCAGATAAACATATCATTAGGGATCATTTTCTCCACCACCGGGTGACGTCCGTCTTTGATATCAATGACACCTTTCTCGTTAATTTTCGGGCGGACATAATTATTTCTCTCCGCAACCAGGGCAAGGGAGGCAATCACATCCAGCTTGGCAATCGCTTTTGCAGTCGTCTGGATACGAAGGATTTCTCCGGCGATTTTGTTCCGCACTTCACAGTACAGTTCATATTCCAGTGCACAAAGCCTGTCCTCAGCTCCCAGAATCGTGTCTTCCAGTTCTTTCAGCTCCGGGATGATATAACGTTCCGCGTTGGCCAGCGTCTGTTTTCTCACATAGTAATCGGGCACCAGATTTTTGAACGAATTCGTCACTTCCAGATAATAGCCAAACACCTTGTTATAACGGATCCTCAGATTTTTAATTCCCGTCTTCTCCCGCTCTTTTGCTTCCAGCTCAGCAAGCCAGCCCTTTCCATCCGATTTAGCTCTGCGCAGGCGGTCTACTTCTTCGTTGTAGCCTTCACGAATAATGCCGCCTTCCTTCATTGCAAGCGGCGGATCTTCCATGATTGCTTCCTTGACCAGAGTGCAAAGCTCCTCAAGTGTATCCATTTCCCCGTAAATCTCTTTCAGAAGCTCTGACTGCATATCCTCCAGGATGCATTTAATCGGAGGCAGCATGGAAAGGGAGCTCTGAAATGCAATCAGATCACGCGGATTTGCAGACTGGTAGGTGATCTTTCCGACCAGGCGCTCCAGATCATACACAGGACCTAAGTACTCCCGTATTTCCTCTCTGCAAATAGCGTTGTTCTTTAATTCTTCTATCGCATCCTGTCTCTTTTTAATAGAAGCTTTATCGATAAGTGGCTGCTCCACATATTTTCGAAGAGTTCGGGCACCCATTGCTGTTTTCGTCTTGTCCAGCACCCACAGAAGCGAACCTCGTTTCTGCTTCTCCCGCAACGTCTCAACCAGTTCCAGATTTCGACGCGTCGAACTGTCAAGGACCATATAATTTCCCGTCGTATAGGTGGTAAGCCGGCTCAGATGGGACAGCGAATTTTTTTGTGTTTCTTCCAGATATTTCAACAATGCGCCCGCTGCAATCATACCACAGTCATAGTCTTCAAGGCCGAGTCCCTGCAGCGATTTCACTTGAAAATGCTCCATCAGTGTCTTTCGACAGAGTGCATCGTCAAAATACCAGGCGTCCAGAGAATAGATGGTGATTCCAAGCCGGTTTTTCAGATCATCCAGATTCATTCCGCTCATATAGAACGCCTCATTACAAATGATCTCCGAGGGCATAAATTTCGTAAGTTCGTCCATCATTTTTCCGGAAGATTCGATTTCTGTGACCATGTATTCACCTGTCGTTACATCAGCAACAGACAGCCCGAAACGATCTGCGATGTATACGATACTCATGATATAGTTGTTTTTCGTCTCATCCAGTGCCTGCATGTCAAGATTGGTGCCTGGGGTGACGATACGAATAACGTCCCTTTTAACTATTCCCTTCGCAAGCTTCGGATCTTCCATCTGCTCGCAGATTGCCACCTTGTATCCTTTTGATACAAGACGATTCAGATAACTGTCCACAGCATGATAAGGGACTCCACACATGGGAGCCCTTTCCTCGAGACCACAGTTTTTTCCTGTCAGTGTTATTTCCAGTTCTTTTGATGCGGTTATTGCATCGTCAAAAAACATTTCATAAAAATCGCCAAGTCTGTAAAAGAGGATACAGTCTGGATATTCTTTCTTCGTTTGAAGGTACTGCTGCATCATTGGGGTCATTTTCGATGCCATGTTGGTTTTATCTATCATATTTCCAAATTCTCCTTATTTTTCAAGGGTTTTCACAGTTTTAAAAGTAGTTGCTTCCCACGTTACTTCACCTATCCTTTCGCATTTGCAGCCAAATGGATAGGGGCATTTGTCACATTCAAATCTTAACAAATTTATGGAGGCATTTCAAGCAAAAGCTGAAATCGCCCCCACAAACAATGGACTGTTTTATCGAGAATCTGGATGGTTGTCCTTTTCTTGTTTTGATAATATTATTTAAGCTTAACTAAATAAATGTATGATGGATTCGTAACAGGAGTAATCACAGATATCTGGTTTCCGCTTCCCGGTTTTGTAGAAGAATGCCAGAAACGATTATCGGAAGAATCGTTTCCCCAGAAAAAACCGATGTGACAATCCGCACCGCTTTGGCTCCAATCCTTGGGATCGCAGAAAATGATATCTCCTTTTTCTGCTTTCCCACTATTAAGTAATTCTCCTACTGTTGAATACTGATAGTAGGTGACATTATATTTTTTGAAGTATCTCAACCAGTTGGAGGCATTGCAGTAACTTCCTCTAAGACCCATATTCCCGATTGTTTCCAGATTTGCTCCACACTTCTGGAAAACGAATACTACAAAGCCGGTACAGTTCATTCCGGGGTTATTGTTCGCATACTCACCATACGGGCGCATACATAATTTGAAATCTTTATTTGGGTTGAGTCCAACATATTTTGTATTCAAATAGTAATCATCAAATTGATGCATTATCAGTTCACTTACGATTGCGTTTGGGTTTACGCCAAGCTTACTGGACAGGCTGGATTTTGATGCGGATCCGCCCTGCTGAAATGCGTTTTCTGTGCTTCCCGGAGCGGACTGCCCTTTTATTCGGAGGGAAATCTGGATGGCTTCCATCCGGTGTACATGATATTTCTCTGCAAATTCAAAATTTTCAAAAAGATTCCAAGATTTTCCTCTTCATATTATCCCAATTATAACAAATATATGCATAAAATCAACCAATTCGACATGAACGGTCATGTTCACGACATAAACGGTTTAATGGAAAAATCAGAAATATCAAAGAATATGAAAATCCGGCTTTCTTTCCCCATAAATCCAATATGTCAATGTCCCGCCCAAAAGAATTCCAATCACAATCAGCCCGGAAAATAAGATCATAAACGGCACACAGATCTGCCCCCATAATTGAAACGGCTGGTCGCTATAGTCCCACACTTCAAGATGAAGCCATTTATTCACAATAATCCCTGTTATAAATTCCAGTGAAGTAACAAATACGACCGATCTGATGACCTGAATCCATAATGGCTCCGTCCACTTCATCGCCTGCCCCTGAAATGTACAGAAACAAAGCGCAAGTCCGCCAACCACAAACATACTCCAATGCGAAAAACCTCGCGTCACCATCTCAATCGTATAGTAAATCGTTCCGCCCAGTGCCCAGATAAACAACACTTCACTGATATATTTTGATCTTCTGCTCTTCATAAAAATCGCCCTCACTATGCAAATCTTCCTACATAGTGTGAGCGATTTTGGGAAAATTATTACAGCCGATATACATTTTCATAAAGCATTACATACTCTTCTTTCAAATGATGTATGATCAGAATTAAGGTAAGTTCCGGGCAGTTCAAAAGTGCAAGTTCGATTATCAATGCATTTTCCTGATCCAATGCAGATGTTCCTTCGTCTACGAGTAGAATTTTACGATCATGAATTAAAGCTCTGGCCACCGCTATTCTCTGTTTCTGCCCTCCGGAGAGATTCTTCCCGTTTTCTCCGACTTTGGTATCCAATCCTTCTGGAAATGTCCGAATATCTTCTTCCAGTGCGCTCATTTTAAGCACTTTATCTATCTCGTCTTCACAATACGAATCCCCCACTGTAATATTATTCCGGATAGAGGTATCGAACAGGAATACATTTTGTTCGATGTATGCCATCTGTTCATAAAATGTATTTATATCATAGCAGGACAATTCTTTTTTATCATAGAGGATACTTCCCTGATATCCCGTAAGCTGTCCGAGCATGAGCTTCAGTAAGGTCGTTTTCCCGCAGCCGCTTTTTCCTACGATGGCGTACTTTTCTCCTCTGCGGAAGGTCAGGTTTATATCTTTCAGGACCTGTTTTTCTCCATAGGAAAAGGACAGATTTTTCACTGTAATCTCGTTTTCTAATGCGGGAAGAACGGCCATCTCGCATATTTCTTCCGCTTCACTTTTCCATTCTCCTTTTGCAAAGTACGGGCGGGATCCTGCAATCTGTTCTTTTACCCTGTCCGTATAGCGTTCCAACGCTACAGATACATTGTTTGCATAGGTTTCAACTTTACGATTCAGTCGTCGGCTGATATAAAGAGAGATGCCGGACACCACGAGTGTCAGCAATAGAATTTCCCATCGTATAAAGAGAAGCGAAATTGCTCCGAGGATCAGTTTTAAAGCCTCATCCAAACAATTGTAGAATACTTGAAATCCCTGATTCTCCGCTTCCCGGACGTAATTCGTATACCAGGATAGATATTCTCCTGTATCTGTCTGATTCAGTTTATCGTATGGTTCCCTTATAATCTTATCGCTGATTTGATTTCTGAAATCCTGATTCATTTGAGCAATCAGATGTGCCTGGAAATTTTTGCGTATGTACAGAAGGAAACTGTTGAAAAATACCAGCGCCGCACTTGCCGACACCGCTATCATGACCATGATGAAATTTCCTTCTATAACCTGTTTACCTATGTACATCTGCACAAACGCCAATCCGGTCGTCACGCTGTTTATGATAAATAAAAGTAGAAAAAGAAGCAGGTTCTGCCATTTATATTTGATCAAGTATTTTTTCATGCCGGCACCTTCTCTCCCAATCGATAAACAGCTGTATAATTTTTCATGTCATCTTCATCCAGATGATGACTCACCAGAATCAGAGTAATATCAGGGTCTTTTAACAGTACTTCCTCGATTGCCTTTGCATTTTCTCTGTCAAGAGCAGATGTGCCTTCGTCCATGATCAGAATGTTCCTATTATATAGCAGTGCGCGTGCTACAGCAATCCTTTGTCGCTGTCCTCCCGAAAGATTCCTTCCGTTCTCACCTACATCTGTATCGAGACCGTCAGGAAAAAGTTTTATATCCTCGCATAATGCGCTCTTTTTAAGCACCTCCTCCAGTGCTTCCTCCGAAAATGTCTGTCCCAGTGTGATGTTTTCTCGAATCGTCGTGTGAAACAGAAATACGTTCTGCTCAATATATGCGATTTGCCCGCAGAAACTCTTGGGATCATAGGA
Organism: Bariatricus sp. HCP28S3_A4; assembly: GCF_052066395.1. Taxonomy (NCBI): domain Bacteria; kingdom Bacillati; phylum Bacillota; class Clostridia; order Lachnospirales; family Lachnospiraceae; genus Bariatricus; species Bariatricus sp. HCP28S3_A4. The sequence goes on from NZ_JBQHSE010000005.1 coordinate 93,516, forward strand.
TGACGCCTCCACCTTGTCAAAGAGAATGGTTCCATCGTAATTTCCCAATTGTCCCAGAAGGAGTTTGAGAAGCGTCGTTTTCCCGCAGCCGCTTTTTCCGACGATCGCGTATTTCCCACCCACTTTGAACCGCAGGTTCAGATTCACAAAAACCGGATGACCCGGATAGGAAAATCCAAGCTCTCTCGTTTCGATTTCGTCTCTGATCGGCGGAAGCACTCTTCCATGCTCCGTCATACGTATCTGTCGATTGATTTTCTCGAAATATGGTTTCACCCGGCAAATGCAATCCGGATTTCAGAAAGTGACAGAATGGATTCTTTTACCTGATTGGTCAGGTTCCCTCCGCCGAAAAAAATTTCCGCCGGAATCACGCGAAAGGCACACATTCCAAAAAGAACCAGATTATTCACAAGTCCGGCAAAAGCATTAATTCCTTTCATTTTCAACGCCGCTTTTTCACGGGTCTTTACGTACCTGCATCTCTGCCTTTCCAGCTCCCTGGATGCCGTCTGGATATTTCCCTTAAAATCCATCTCGTGTCCGAATGATTTCAGAACATGTACTCCACCTACCTGCTCTTTTACCGCCTGCGTAAATGTCTCCCATCCCTTGGACACTTTCCCGGACTCTTCTTCCACATTTCCATGAAAATAGTGAGAAAACACATAAACCATTCCGGACGTCAGCAGCGTACATATTAATTATTTCCACTGGATCCGGGCAAGTACCGCGATACCGATGGTCAGTTTAATCACTGCGTCCACAGCAGAATAAAAATTCTGAAATCCCTGTGTTTCTGCTTCTTTTAAATCATTGGTGTACCAGGAGATATATTCTCCCGTGTCCGTTCCGTTAAGCTCTTCTGCATTCCTCTCTATGATCTGCCGATTGAGGCTTGCCCTTACATCCTGATTCATATGCGCTATCGTTCTGGCAGTCTGCACATCATAGATCCAGAACAGGAAATGCAGCGTCAGATACACGATAATTACAAAAATCATACATGCCACGATTCCCTCGAAATCTCCGTCCATCACCAGACGCGCCATGCGCATCGTAGTCAGAGTACTCGCTAAAAGAAGCAGATTCTGGAGTAACAACAGCATAATTATGAAAACATTCTGATATTTGTAACTTCTGATGAATGAAAGCATTATTTTTCAACTCCCATCCAGCATCCTTCTGCACCCACACCGTCTTCCGGCGGCACGAGCATTCCTTTTTCAATCAGAGCCTCCACGACCGAATCAATCACCGGAAGCGACACCAGCCGATTTGCAAATTTCCATTCACTCAGCAGATAATCCGGCACACAGTCATAAATCAGTTTTGCCATTTTGTCAGCGATGATCCTTGCCGTTTTTTCAAAACAGCCTTTTTCTAAACGTTGACTGATATCATATAATTTTTCAGAATCGCACAGACGATTAACGAGAATTTTCGTGTACAGCATTTCGCCTTCCCTGTAAAGATAGCCACACGAAACAGCCATCGCTGCATATTCCTTTTCCGCTTCTGTCAGCGAGCCGATATTCAGCCCGTCAATCGCCCGAAGAGCCAGCTGGATCGGGATATCATTTGCAAGATTAAGACCACAGTGGAAATGCGCTCTAACTTGTGTAGTGTAAATATTGTCAACACGAATTTTTGAGTATCCACATACATTTTCAGCATTCACGCCGTCCCAGCCACTTCCAAAATATTTCCCATTATCAATATAACCATAGACATAAAACGGCCGTTTCTTCTTTTGGATCCGAGAAAAATAGCGTTCTTCCATGTCTTTTTCAACATTTTTAATTAAAGAATCCACCATTGGAACAATCTGCTGCCAGAGTACCAGATTCTGATCGATTTTCCGGTTTAAATACGGAAATGTAAGATACTGTTCCTCATTGTCTTTATGTTAGTAGCACATGTACACTACATGCTTCGAAAACTGCCTTGTGCAAACCGTTCTGGGATCATTCCCGCATGGATTTCCCTCCCCCCAGATCACGTAATTGATTCTGTCAAGCACCACCGGTTTCGGATAAGTCTCTGTCATTTCTTTTACCTCGCTTTTAATTCTTTTTCTCGCCGAAAATAATCTTTGACGAACCGCCGTCTCACTAATATTCTGCCTGACGGCAATTTCCGCGGTTGATAAACCATCAAGATAAAACAGAATCATAACCTCCCGGTATGCCTTCGTCAGAAACGCAATCTGACGATACACCGCATCAAGCAGTTCTTCACTTTGATCGTTATCCTCTTCATCGGCAATAAACGGAAGTACCGTTTCAGAATCACCCTCGTAAAACATATCCGTATGTTTTCTTCGCCGATCCGAAAAATCAGCATATACATTTCGCGCAACTTTCCATATAAATGGATAAAGATTTTCAATTTCACCATTTGAACAGGCAGCCTTGATCAGCGCAAAAACAATATCCGAACATAGCTCCTCAGCCTCATAACTGTCCTTCGTTCTCGTGTAACAGAATCCAAACAGTTCCTCAAGCAGTTCATTGTCAATTATTCTCAGCAAATCTTGTTTCTTCATTTTTCTCTCCAAAGTGATTGATCAATACTTTCATATATATAGTCCTGCAAAATGTAAAAATGTTAGTAGGGACGGTTCTTTTGTCCCGACCATCGCCCTTTGGTCTGATCGACCTGTCCGTATCGTATTACATATGATTGGAAAAGGCAGAATTTGGCAAATTGTCAAAAGAGTGCTATGAAAAAAGCAGCCTTTTCAGATTCTTTCATTCTTCTGTAAAGACTGCTTTCCAATTCTCTTAGAATATTTCTTTTTTTCCGCTTACAAAAGCCAAAGGGCTATGGTCGTGGCAAAAGAACCGTCCCCAAATAATAGAATCCCTTCGCCTCATCCAGATGAACCGGTACGATTTTCCCAATCAACTCTTTATCCCCAGGGAAATGCACCAGCAGGTTATTGCTAAGTCGCCCGGTAACAAGACTTGGATCGTGATCGTTCACGCTTTCGACAAGTACTTCCTGAACCGTTCCTTCATGTACAGAACATACTTCCGCGGAGATTTCCTGTACTTCTTTCAAGAGTCGGTCAAATCGGTCTTTTACTACATCTTCCGGTATCTGTTCTTCCATCGCCGCTGCCGGTGTGCCTGTACGTTTGGAATAGATGAATGTAAAGGCGCTGTCGTAACGTACTTTTCTGACTACGTCAAGTGTTTCCTGGAAATCTTCTTCTGTCTCTCCCGGGAATCCTACAATAATATCGGTCGTAAGTGAGATATCCGGAACTGCGGCGCGGATCTTATCTACCAGTTCGAGATAGTGTTCTTTGGTATAGCGGCGGTTCATCTTCTGAAGGATCCGGCTGCTTCCTGACTGGATCGGCAAATGCAGATGACGGCAGATCTTCTTTGATTTTGCCATCACTGCGATCAATTCATCGGAAAGGTCTTTCGGATGTGATGTCATAAAACGGATCCTTTCCAGGCCATCGATTTTCTCAATTTCTTCCAGAAGCTGGGCGAAGCTCATCGGCTCATCCAGTGTCTTTCCGTACGAATTAACATTCTGTCCAAGGAGCATGACTTCCACAACTCCGTCCGCGACCAGCGACTCGATTTCGCGGATAATGTCTTTGGGATTCCGGCTTCTCTCGCGTCCGCGCACATACGGTACGATACAGTAGCTGCAGAAATTATTGCAGCCGAACATGATATTAACGCCTGATTTAAAAGAAAACTTTCTCTCACTCGGCAGATCTTCTACGATCTTATCTGTATCCTTCCAGAGATCGATCACCATTCGTTCTGATTCAAAACGCGTCACGATTAATTCCGCGAACTTGTAAATATTATAAGTCCCGAAAATCAGATCCACAAAACGATAGCTTTTCTTGATCTTCTCGACCACTTCCGGCTCCTGCATCATGCATCCGCAAAGTCCGATAAACATGTACGGTTTCTGCTTCTTTACACGGTTTAACTGCCCCAGACGTCCATACACCCTTGTGTTTGCGTTCTCGCGGACAGTACAGGTATTAAAGATGACGAAATCAGCCTTCTCCTCGTCCGGCTCCTCCACATACCCGATCTGTTCCAGCACGCCGACCAGCTTCTCGGAATCTCTGGCATTCATCTGACAACCAAAAGTGGTCACGCAGAACGTGAGATCTCTCCCCAGTTCCCTGCTCTTTTCCTGCACATAATGCCTTGCTTTGGCCATAAAATAGTATTGACGCTGCGGCTCTTCTACCGGCGGCTGCTTTGTCAAATCAATTTCATCAAAATTTATATCAAACATGTTATTATCCTTCCATAATCCTGTTATATGAACTGATTCGTTTCCTCATCATAGCGATAGTCGATCTGTTCCAGTTTCTTTTCAATCATTTCCCGATCCACTTCCATATCCTCACACAGCTCATCCAGCCCGGAATATGAGTCTCTCAGTTTCATGTTGATCACACTCAGCAGGATCATCGGATCATTTGGCAATGATATCATCTCCTACTCCTCCTGTTCTTCCCCATATTTTCATAATCGTGCGTCTTCAGCACCGTATTTTTAATATAGGCAAATGTCTCCCTTTCTCCCTTCTCGGCAAGCATATGCAGCAGTTCTTCCAGCAGTGCCCGAGTATCTTCATGAATAAGCTGTCCGGCAATCCCATTGTCATAATACTGAAGGGGAGAAGAATCCGTATAATTCTCTTTCATATATACTTTCGATGCCGCAATCCGATCCATAAACATCTCAATCACATATTTTTTCGGCATCTTCATACCGGTTAGTCCCGGTTGTTCTAATCCATAGTCGATCCAGTATTCATAATGATGCTTATTGCGTCCTTTATGATGTAGCCAGGCCGTCGAACAACCGGTTATTTCACGCTCCGCATTGTTCGGGCTTCTGGTTCCCTGATAGTATCTGCATCCCACAAGGAACTCAGACGGCATATATTTGGACATATCATGCAAAAGCCCCTGACGGTACAATCCTACCCGGAAACAATTCTTCATAACCAGAATTTTATGATTTGTAATGGTGCAAAAATGCTGCCAGGCTTTCATATTTCCTCCTACTTCACAATGAATACTTTGATGGTACGTTCCTCTACTTCCACACACTTTGCTTCTTCAATGAGTACCGGTTCTTTCAATACTCCATCATCCGTAGAAGCTGCAAGATACCAGTGTTTACCCTTTGGAAGTGCCGGAAGCGCAAAAAGATGCGAAACCCAGTGCATATTATATGCAACATAGCAGCTTTCCTCCTCGTCGCTGCCGTGATAGAATACACCGATCTGTCTACTTGAAACCTCGGAGGATGTCTGCCATGCGTTTTCACTGTGATAAGAGATATCCGGAATTCCGCAGCTGGTACTGTCAATTCCCATCATTTCATGTTCCGGATGCAGCACCTTATGTGCCTTGCGGAAAGCGATCAGATCTTTTACAAACTGATGCAACTTCTCTTCTTTTTGAAGTTTGCTCCAGTCAAGCCAGGAAACCGGATTGTCCTGGCAATAGACATTATTATTTCCCTTCTGGCTGTTCGCGAATTCATCACCTGCAAGAATACAAGGTGTTCCCTGTGCAAGGAGCAGGAGGAAAAATGCATTATAGATCTGCTTTCTTCGCAATTCCACGACAGAGCGTTTGCGGGTCGGCCCCTCTACGCCACAGTTCCAACTAAAATTATAATCCGGTCCGTCCTGATTCTCCTCTCCGTTTTCTTCATTATGTTTTTGATCATAAGAAACCAGATCATTCAGAGTGAAACCTGTCTGTCCGGTGATATAATTAAAGGTCTCTTCCTCTTCTGACTGATGTCTCAGCCACCACATGACCCCCGGAACCATACCCTCGTCTCCTTTCAGGAAGCGGCGCATGGTATTCTGGAAATCATCCATTTTCTTCATGATCTTGGTACCATAGAGAACAGGATCGTTGATCAGAGACTCTCTGTCTATAATACATGGATTGAGAATAAACCCATCAATATGATATTCCATCACCCAGAAACGAAGACATCCCAGAATCATCATTTTCGGAGTATCTCCCGTAAAAGGCATTTCAAGGATCAACTCCACATTCTCCGAATGAAGAGTTTTAATCAGATTCTTCAGTTCTGTAACTTCCTCTTTGGCAGCATAGGAGCTCTTAGGAGCGAAATAATACCCTTCTCCGTATCCCCAATAATTCAGGTAGGATTTATTCTCCTCAAAATCATATATTGGCATTACATGAATCTGATTCACTCCAAGATCCTTTAAATATGGCAATTTCTCCAGAACACCTGCAAAAGTTCCCTTATATCGCACCTTTGAAGAACTGTGTTTGGTAAAGCCACGAACATGAAGGCTGTATGCAATCACTTCATTTTGTGCCAGATGAGGCCTTTTATCATCCTCCCACGGAAATTCCGTATCAATGATCCGGGCACGGACTTCATGCTGTTCTATATTTCTGGCTTCACCCCAGACTTTACGTCCCGCAAAAGCTCTTGCATAACTGTCAATTACGATTTCTCCGTCAACTCTGTAATTATATTCATAAGCTTCAGCTCTTGGTATACGAAGCGCAATACAGCGAATCAGCCCGGAAGAACCCGTTTCCTGCATGTCAAATATCTGCTCCGGAACCTTCTTCCCCTTTTTATAAAGAAGGAGCTCACATTTTTTTCCAGAAGGAACACATACCGAAAAATTCACATTTTCGCCGCGCACTGTACAGCCCTGCGGCAATGGATAACCTGTTGTTACTTTTATCATCATCTTCTCCTCTTTACTGCCATCCGTCAGCACCATACATTTCTACATTATCTGCATCAATAAAAAAGACATCTTCATAAATCGCCTCTTCATATTTTTCCCCATTTAAAATGGCAAATGCTGTTTTTGCGGCATCTTTTCCTATATTAATAGGGGATTGACCACTTGTCCCCCGAATCAAGCTCCCCGGTTTCAAAAGCTCTTTTTTGAGATCGGGTGAACCGTCAACACCATAAATCATGATATCATGCAATGCTTCCGTATGAGCTGCCACCAGCGCACCAAGTGCGATCTGATCATTTCCGCACATGACCGCCGTGATGTCCTTATGCTCAGCAAAGATCTGGTTCGCCGCTTCTCTCGCCAGATTGAGATCCCCCTGCGTATCCATGCGAGCAACCACTTCAAAGCCTTTATCCATAATCGCTTCCTCAAATCCGGTAATGCGCTCATTGACCGAATTCTGAGTCGGACTTTCCAGGATCGCAACCTTTCCTCCTTCCGGACATTGCTTAATCAGATTTTCTCCACAAATATACCCTGCATTATAGTTGTTGGATCCTATAAAAGCATCTACATAATCCATTTCCTTTACTTCTGAGTCGATATTAATGATTTTGACATCCGCTTCTTTCAGATGTTCCAGCGCCGGTGTGATTTCTTCCCATTCGACCGGGCACAGAAAAATGGCATCGATTCCCTGCTCTATCATCTCATCGATCTGTTGAATCTGCGTATTCACATTCAGCTCCGGATCCATCGTAATCATCGTGCACCCTTCATTCTCCACATACTCACGAAGCGACTGCTCCAGTGTAATAAAATAAGGATTCTCCATTGTGATACAACTGAACCCAAAGGTATAAGACACCGTTTCCTCCTGATCTTCTTCCGGCTTTATTGCATTATCCTCACTGGTCCCCACATTTTTCTTACAACCTGTAACCATCATACAACACATAAGAAATGTAAGAAACAGTGCTATTTTTCTCTTATACATACCAAACCTCCCTAAACCTTTCTTTTATTGTAACTTTTTTATCGTCAATGTCAATAGTTTTTCCCCTTGCAAATCCTTGCATAGTCTGTTAGAGTGGAAGTATCATATGAAAGGAGAAGCCGAATTATGGGACATAATCATGAAGGCGGAAATGAAGATAACGATCTTCTTGAAACACAGGTAGTCACGATTACTCTTGACGACGACGAGGAGATTGAATGCTCCATCATTACTACATTTGAGGTTAATTCAAAAGAATACATTGTACTTCTTCCATTAGACGAGAACGGGGAGAACGAAGACGGCGATGTATGGATTTATCGTTTCATCAGGGATACGACCGGTGGAAACAATCATGATCTCGAAAACATCGAAGATGATGATGAATACGAACTTGCTGCGGATGCATTCGATGAATGGCTGGACGAGCAGCAATTCGAAGAGTTTGGTATTGATGACTAGAACCGTCTGTTTCAATCCATTAAATGAAAGAGTCTGGCATGCCAGGCTCTTTCCTGCTCTATAGAAAACTGCATTTTTAAAGAGATAAATATCCGGTGAACATCGTGTTGTCAAACATGTCTTCCCAGAAGCTCTTCTACAAACCGGGAAGCTTTGACTGCATTCCCATTTTTTTCTGTTATATAAGAAATTGTAAGATGCTCCTTTGCTCTTGTCATTGCAACATAGAACATACGTCGTTCTTCTTCCATCTGTTCTGGTGTCACCGCCTTCTGATAAGGCACTTCTCCCTCATTGGCATGAATCAGAAATACAGTCGTAAATTCCAGACCTTTCGAGGAATGCATCGTCATTAACTGTACCTTTTCAGGATCTGCCGACTGTCGATTTCTACGAGCTTTCTCCTGCTCTTCCAGATCAGCGGTGTATGTATCAATATGACACATCCAATCCTGAAAGGTACGATAGGGCTTGCATCGTTCTTCCAGTTCGGTCATGACTTCAAGCAGAGTATTCCAGGGAACTTGATGTTCTTTCGCATATTCTTTCAGAAATGTATCGTAACCGATACGCTTCCTGATATACTGGATCGCCGAATAGGGCGTCATGTTCTCCAGCATTTTGATATCAACCTCAAACTGGTCAATGATGTCCTGCATCCATTCTTTATCCAGATAAAATCTTCGCAGATCTTCAAATTCCACTCTGGCACCATCCATACTGTTTCTGGCAAGATATCGCACTGGCCTGTTTGCAATCATCAAAAACCAGCGTCTTTCCCGATTCCCGGCCGCAAGCTGCATATAAGCGATCATATCCCGGACAATGAAATGATCATAAAAATTAGGAATATGTTCTTTCATCTCAAACGGGATCCGGTATTCATTCAGGATCTCCGTCAGCATCCGCGCCTGAATTCCGGCACGGAAAAGTACTGCAATCTCTCCCGGCTTCTCACCAAGATCCAGATGTTTCTGAATCTCACCTGCCACATATCTGCTTTCTTCATTCTCATCCAGCACTTCCTGAACATGGACACTTTCTCCTTTTCCTTTCGATGACTGGACCCTTTTATAGAATCTCGACTCATTATGCAGGATCACCCGCGATGCGGCACCTACGATAAACTCGGTAGAACGGTAATTTGTTGTAAGCGGAATCTGCCTGATATTTGGAAATTCCTGCTTCATGTAAAGCATAAGTTCAGGCTTTGCCCCACGGAATCCATAGATAGATTGGTCATCATCCCCTACAACAAACAAATTGTATTCAGGAGCAGCAATCATCCGAATCACCTCATACTGCACTCGGTTGATGTCCTGAAACTCATCGATCAGAATATATTGGAAACGTTCCTGCCACGCTTTTAAAATGTCCGGACGTTTCTGAAACAATGCATAGCACTGAACCAGCATATCGTCAAAATCAAATTTCTTTCGTTCTTTTTTCTTTTTTTCATACTGGCGGAACAAAAGCGTAAATTCTTCCTGATTTAAATATTGACTGTGAAAGTCCTTCAAATGGAGAAGGCTGTTCTTCACGATTCCGATTTCCTGCATCAATTCATGTGTCAGTTCTTCATCGTCTTCCGGTCCTTGGAGTGATTCAAGTTTCAGTTCATCCATTGCCTGTTTCAGGATCTCAAGTCCTTCCTGCTCGGCAAGCAGATTCGAACCGTTGATGCCATAAGCACATTTCAGTATCCCATAAAAAACACTGTGGAAAGTTCCGAACGTGACCGGATAATGCTTTCCTTCGGTCAAAGAAGTAAATCGTTCTCTCATTTCACGCGCAGAAAGCCGTGTAAATGTAATCACAAGTATCTGACCGGGATCGATTCCGGCCTCTTCAATCAAATACCGGATTCTTCTGGTTATGGTCAGTGTCTTACCTGACCCCGGCGGTGCAATCACCATACATGGCCCCTCCAGGTGATGTACCGCCTCTTCTTGTCCTTTGTTCAGCATTCACCAAAACCCCTTATTATATTAATTATTTACTCAGCATTTCAATTGCTTTTCTGATTCTGGCACAGGATTCTTCTCTTCCAAGTATCTCCATCAGTTCGGTCGCTCCGCCCGGTGTGTTCTGTTTACCGGAAACCGCCGTTCTGACAGGCCACATTACATAGCCGTTCTTACAACCTTTTTCTGCCACATAATCCTTCAGAAGACCGTACAGCGCATCATTACTGTAATCGTCCCATGCTTCCAGACGCGGAAGCAGTTCTTTCAATACCTCAAGAGAAGTCTCTTCATTCGTTTTCATCTTCTTGTGACAATACATAGCCGTATCATATTCCGGAAGTTCTTCGAAGAAATCAATCTGCTCTGCGATATCCGGGAAGATCTCAATTCTACTCTTAACAAGTGCAGCAATCTTCTTCAGATCATAATCTTTTGTAATAACTTTTCTGATATATGGTTCAGCCATCTCATAAAAGGTATCGAAATCCATAGCTTTCAGGTATTCACCATTCATCCATTTCAGCTTTGTTGTATCAAAAACAGCCGGCGATTTACTCATATGATGATAATCAAATGCCTCCACCAGCTCAGGAAGAGAGAAAATCTCCCGGTTATCCTGTGGACACCATCCAAGCAGTGCAACATAATTGACGATTGCCTCACTCACATATCCCTGATCTAACAGATCTTCATAAGAAGAGTGTCCACATCTCTTGCTAAGCTTCTTATGGTTTTCATCTGTGATAAGCGGACAATGTACATAAATCGGAACTTCCCATCCGAACGCCTCATAAAGACGATTGTATTTCGGTGCAGACGATAAATATTCATTACCTCGCACGACATGTGTGATTCCCATCAGATGATCGTCAATGACATTAGCAAAATTATAAGTCGGATATCCGTCTGATTTAATCAGAATCATGTCATCCAGCTCGGCATTCGGAACGGTGATATCTCCATAAATCTCATCATGGAATGTCGTTGTACCTTCTGTCGGCATATTAATACGAATAACATAAGGCTTTCCTGATGCAAGATTTTCCTCAATCTCTTCCTTACTGAGATGCAGGCAATGTTTATCATAGTTTACAATTTCAGTACCTTCAGAAGAAACAGAAGTTTTCAAAGATTCCAAACGTTCTTTATCGCAAAAACAATAATAAGCATCTCCCTGTTCGATGAGCTGTTTAGCATATTTCAAATAAATGCCGGACGCATTACGCTCGCTCTGAACATACGGTCCATATCCGCCGTCTTTGTCCGGGCCTTCATCGTGAACAAGCCCAGTTTTCTCCAGCGTACGGTAAATAATATCCAGTGCACCTTCCACAAATCGTTCCTGGTCCGTATCCTCAATACGAAGCATAAAATCGCCATTCTCATGCTTTGCAATCAGATATGCATACAATGCGGTTCTAAGATTTCCAACATGCATACGTCCGGTAGGACTCGGCGCAAATCTTGTTCTAACTTTACTCATAATCGGTTCCCTCTCTTTATCTTAATCTTTTCTATCTTTAAATGTCCCAAAATATACTACCACATTCCGATTTTTACTTCAAGTGGGCATCGTTACTTCCCTCTTCTTTTCGAATGTATTTCATGGAATTCTGCTTCCATTCACCCTTCTGGAACGAATAAAAAACAGTATCTATAATAAAGATTGCCAGCGCAAAAACCCCCGCAATCTGAAGCGTCTGAATCAGATAGTACCCAGTCATTTTCTCATTTCCTTCCAGTATATAATGGACGATCCGGTACATGCCGGCTCCCGGTACAGTCGGCAAAAATCCTGCAATCAGAAACAGAGTGACCGGAGTCTTAAATATACGTGCAAAAATATGGGATATCACTGCCACTACAAGTGCAGAGATAAAAGATGAAAAAACAACACCCAATCCATTCTGAATGCAGATCAGATACACCAATCCTCCTGCCGCACCAACACCCCCTGCATGAAACAAATACTTTTTTGGAGTATCAAGCAGTACGGCAAAACCGTAGATTGCCAGAAATGCTCCGGAAACCTGAATCATTATTCTAAACATCTCTCGATTCATAACTGTCTCCTCCTTCTAATAACTCCCCATAATTGCCAGACCGATACCAATACCGATAGCAATTCCTGCCGCCTTGATGAATGCTTCCAGCATTCGGGCAATGCCTGAAAGATAATCGCCTCTAAGTGTATCTCTCGCTGCATTTGTGATTGCCATTCCCGGAACAAGCGGCATGATACAAGAGATGATTACAATATCAATATCCATTCTGCCGCCAAGCATGATTTTCATAACTGCACTTGCCATTGCAATGCCCATAGACGAAAATACGTCTTCTATAAAAGCATGGACCTTAAGATCACGCACTGCTTCGATACAAAATGCGAGAAATGCGCCTACAATCAGCGATGACACAACCTCCCAGATTCCTCCTCCAAAGAAAAGGGAGAATCCCACACAAACAGCAACCGTTGCAATACTATAGGAAAAACGGCGATATTCTTTCTTTTTCAGTGAATTCAGCTCCTCATATGCCGCCTGCAAGGACAATTCTCCACCACAGTAACGTCTCGAAATATCATTAACCGAAACCACACGGCTCAGATTATTTTCACGGCTTTCCACACGCTTCACAAGCGTCACAACTTTCTCACCCTTCACCTTCACAGAAGCTGTGATTCCTGTCATCACGACCAGTACTTCTGACATTTCCAGATTATCTGCTGTCTTTAAAATATGGTACATGGTATCTTCCACCCGGTAAGTCTCAGCTCCGCTGCAGAGCATCAACTCACCTGCAGACATCGCTGTTTTGATTAGCAACTGTAAATCCATACTACACTCCTGTCTCCCCAATTACCCAGCTGATCTAAAAACTACGAAAGGAGACGCAGCAAAAACGCTACGTCTCCCAATATTATACGTTATTTCCATCAATTAATCAACTAATTGATATATCCTGCCTTCTTCAGCTCTTCTTCTGCTTTCGCAAGATTTGCATCAGACACACGGATGATCGGGCCTGTACATCCCATTCCGCTCTCTGCGTAGATGTTGATCTTCCAGAGTGCTTTCACCGCATCTTCAAGATCCATAACTTCGATTCCAGGAATCTGTGCTGTTACGATTTCCTTCGGCGGCTCTTTTACTTCTTCTTCTGCAGCTGCAGGTTTCTGTGCTGCCTTGTGAGCATCCAGAATTTCCTTCAGACCAGCTTTCTTAGCTGCTGCAAATTCAGCTTTTGCTACTTCAAATACTTTTCCTCTTACGAGCTGTGCTGCGTAACGGATTGCATTTGCAATAACCGGAGCGCCAGATGCACGGGATACGATCATAACGAGCTGTTCATATCCTTCTCCGATACCAGGTCCATAACCAAATCCGGTTGCTTCGAAGCTTCCGCCTGTCATGAAGGATGAAAGCATCTTAACAAGGATGTTACCGGTCAGGGAATCTGTTACCATGATGTCCGGAGCTGCCTGAAGAACATCGTTTCCTCTCATAACGCATCCGCCGTCTGCACGGGTAGATTCAGCAAATGTGATATCATATCCGTTTTCTTTCAGCTGTTTCAAAGCTTTTTCTGTCTGACGTGCACCGTCAACATTCAGAATACCAACTGTCGGATTCTTTTTACCGCATGCTTTCGCTGCGATGATTCCGTAGATCGCATTCTTGATCATTCCTTCAATACGGTCTGTGCTGGATGTACCTGTTGTGTTAGCAACAAACATCTCTTTCGCCTTTGCAGGTGTTACACAGCGTCCAACGGTAGAAACACCGATCGGGAATGGGAAGTGCATCGTTACAGCAGCGTCAATTTCTTTATTTTTGAGCATTTCTTCCATCTTATCATGGCCTTCTTCGTCGTTAGCCACTTTAACGGTCGTAACACCCTCTGCTTCTAACGTACCGATGTAGTATACATCGATTCCGTCTTTTGCCGCCTCAATTGCAGCTGCCATAGAGTTTTCTTCTCCATGCTCGCTGCCCATACCGGTCAGAGCAATTTTCGGACGTTTTCCGAAGCTTCCGGTCTCCAGTCCTTCTGCCATGCTCATGAAGGTCTCGGCGATCATTTTTTCAATTCCACTTGCCATAATCGTCCACCTCTCTATTCTGCCAGCATTGATGCAGCAAAGTCTTTCATAGCTTTAGCGATTAATCCTTTAACTTCTTCTTCAGAAACTCCGCTGTTGTCTTCTGCTCCGGTATTAGCCTGGATTACAAAAGAAACACCGTCAAACAGGTTGGTCATACGTCCAAGGAACAAGCTTCCTTTTCCGATAATCATTGCATTCTTGATCTTGCCTGCAAGAATATCTTCTCTTGCAAATCCGATGTACGGCACACCTGAAGGAATGTGTCCCTGTGTCGGAGCCCATCCTGTAAGTCCGTGCTCGGTTGCAAAGCTTGCAAGCTGTTTCTTGTCAAGGTCACCACGCTTAACAGCAAGTGCACCGATCATCTTGTAGTTAGCAAGCGGTACATCTCCTGCTCCAGCCGGTTTTGTGATATCCGGGTTCTGCATTTCCGGAGAGAATTTATCAATATCAGTAATCTTCATTCCAGCTCTTTCCAGAGGATCAGCTACAAGGCTTCCGATAACGTTCTGCGGAGCACTTCCTGTTCCTACTGTATGACGTCCAAGGATATCAAGGTTGATTTCCGGGTTCACACCATCGTTTTCAGCAATGATTACACAGAATCCGCCAAGGCAGTCTTCCAGGATCGGAAGGCCTTTCTTAACATGGTCTTTACCGTTCATACCAAGTTTAGCAGTACATCCGCCAGCTGTAACAGCTACGCATTTGTATGCTCCAGACTTAACAAGAGCTGCTGCTTCAATCAGTGCATGAGAAGGTCCTGCACAGAATCCACGAGAGTCAGATCCGGTAGCATTCATAAGACCCGCAACTTCAGCTGCCGCCTTAGCGAAGTTACCGCCACCTCTCTGGTTCATATCACCACATGCTTCCTCAGCACAGTCGATAACATATTGAATATCTGTCTTTTCGATACCTGCATTTCTTACACCATATAATAATGCAAGAACGCTGGTAGCTTTGCTCATGATATTTTCATGCATAACATGTGCAGAAAGGTTTACATCGATATCATGTGCTCTCTTAACGCATCCAACAAGCTTTCCGGCATGGTAAATACCTTCAGCATGCTCTTCGTTAACAAACTGTTCAATTTCAGAAAGTTCAACGCCTTCTTCAACTTTAGCAACAATATCTTCCGTGATAATCGGATCAGCTGCGAAAGCTTCTTTGTGAGCTGCAACAAACTCTTTGTCAAGTTTAACAACTTCGAACATATCGCAGGTCTGAGCTAAAAGAATGAATTCTTCTTCCGGCATAATCTCGCCGTATTTTCCATATCTTTCAGCGCCTTCTTTAACTTTATCATAATAAGGGAACTCTACCTGAGCCAGTTCATCCGGATGTGCATTTCCGATATATACCTGGTTCGGCCAGTAGTTTACGCATTCTTCATAAGAACGAAGATGACTTTCTAATTCTTTTAAGTATTCTGATTCTGGATTCACAACCCGCTCTGTTGTCTGAGTTGTTCCGTTGTATACTACCATCTGCGGAGTATGTGCCAGAACATAGCTGGCTCCTTTAATTACACTGTTCATCGCAAGTGTCCACCTTTCTTAAAGATATCAGATAAATATGCCCCCGCCATTTATCTGACTATATTTCCTCAAATTAAATGAATTCAAGGATAGACTCTGTAAAGCAAAAGCGATGAGGTAAGTATTTACCTCACCGCTTTTTGAAATCTAAGACGCCGTCAAAGATTCTTCTTATAAATACTTACAGTATTCGTCACGGATAGCTGACATTTCGCTTACGATATCATCAACATCAAGTACCATTTCCATCATACCTACCTGTTCATCGTAAACTGCTGGGTCAAATTCTTCCTTCAATTCTGGTTCACATACGTGATATGTCGTAAGTCCAAGCTGGACTCCTGTCAATGGACCTGCAAAAGTCGGGTCACCTGCTGTTACAGTCTCAGCTGCAAGACCTGCAGCTTCACCTTCAGCAGCACCTACGATTACGACTACGTTTTCCGGGCCGTATTCTTCAGCGAATTCTTTTACCCTCTTCTGATTTTCAAGATCCATTGCGCCTGCGCTTGTTCAGACGAAACATTCTGTTGAAGAAAAAACAACTTCTCCTCCGGCTGTCTTAACGCATTCAGCGATAGCCGGTCCTGGAACACCATCACGGTCACCAATAATTACAACTTTTTTACCTTCTAAAATTGCCATGATGTTTTTCCTCCTTCCCTTCATTTTATTTTTTATTAATGAAATGCAAGCCAATTGCATTTCCGTAAAAGCCCGATGGCTTTGTACGCATTTTCGCTTGTTTACCGGTTATTCCCGGTCATTTTGCCGATCAAATCCGGCGTTCAAAAAATTAGATATATTTTTTAATCATTGCTTCGATGCTTTCCTGAGTAGCATCTTCTTTAACAACTTCTTCTATTTTCTGTCCATCTTTGTAGATAGCCATTACCGGAAGTCCTAAGATCTGCTGTCCGATAGCAAGACGACGAGCTTTTGTAGTATTCAGAGATGTGAATTTCAGCTTATCGCCATATTTGTCTGCCATTTCATGTACGAACGGCATAAGAGCCTGGCAAGGTACACATCCATCACCGAAGAAATCTACAAAAACGTAGCCTTCTGCTTCAAGTACTTCTGTTTTAAATGTATTTTTATCTACTTCTAACATTGATCTGTTCCTCCTCGAAGTCTAATTATTCATGTTCGTTAAGATATTTTTCGCACTGAGTAGCTGCGATTGCTCCGTCAGCAGCTGCAGTAACAACCTGACGAAGGCTCTTTACACGTACATCACCTGCTGCGAATACACCAGGAATATTTGTATGCATATCAACGTCTGTCGGAATATATCCTCTTTCATCAAGCTGAAGAGGAGTTCCTTCGAAGATCTTTGTGCTTGGCAGAGTTCCGATAAATCCGAATACACCAAACATTCCGTCTTCTTCATCTGCTTCAATCGTGGTAACTTCACCAGTCTTAACATTCTTAACTTTCATCCATGAAAGAATGCCTTCACCGCCGACTTCTTCTACAACGGAATCCCACATAAAGTGAAGTTTTTCGTTCTTAAATGCTTTCTCCTGAATGGACTTAGCTGCACGAAGTTCATCACGTCTGTGAATGATCGTAACTTTTCTTGCAAATTTTGTAAGATACATAGCTTCTTCAACAGCTGAATCGCCGCCGCCAACTACGAATACTTCAAAATCTTCAAAGAAGTTTGCGTCACAGGTAGCGCAGTAAGAAACGCCCTTGCCCATGAATTCTTTCTCGCCTTTGCATCCGATCGGTCTTGCAAAAGCTCCTGTTGCGATGATTACTGTCTTTCCACAGTACTCACCTTTTGCGCTTTTCAGCTTCTTAACGTCGCCTTCAAGCTCAACCGCATTGATGACATCTGACACACGCTCAACACCGAATTTTTCACACTGCTGTGTCATTCTGGCGATAAGAGACGGTCCGCTCTCACCTTCAACGATCTGTCCAGGATAGTTTTCGATATCATCTGTAATAGCGATCTGTCCGCCATCTTTGCCTTTTTCTACTACTAATGTAGAAAGACGGCTTCTTCCTGCGTACAGACCGGCAGCTAAGCCTGCCGGTCCTGCACCCAGGACAATTACGTCATAAATTTTACTCATAACGCATTTCTCCTTCACATATTTTTAAGATTATCCGATTCGTCACAATAACTAAGTTATCGCGATTACATCCCATCTATTTACATTATACCACACAATTTTAAATCATACTAGTATTTTGCAAATATTTTTTCTTAACAATTATGCTTATTTGTCAAAGATTGTCTGATCTTCAACTTCTGTTGTCAAAGCATTTAATGCTTTCATAACAAGGTCTTTACGAAGTGCATATTCTTCATCTTTATCCAGAGCCGGATTTCCAAGTGGATGAGGAATAGCAATTGTAGGAACGATTCTGTTAGCTCCAACTGTCATAGAGATTGGAGTTACAGTACACATATGAACTACCGGAAGTCCTGCTGCTTCAATAGCTTTTACCATCGTTGCACCGCAACGTGTACAGGTACCTCAAGTAGAGGTCATGATAACTGCATCTACGCCGTCAGCGATCAGTTTCTGAGCATATTCGTCAGCGAAAGCTTTAGCAGAAGCAACTGCAGTACCATTACCAACTGTTGTGTAGAACTTGTTGTGTAATTTTCCGATAACGCCTTCTTTTTCAAGTTCGCGGAGTACGTCAACAGGAAGTACACGGTCAGCATCTTCATTAGCGTATACCGGATCGTATCCGCCATGAGCTGTCTCGTATGTCTCTTCTGTCAGATCCATAACACCTGTGATATCGTATTCGCCATAGTGAGAAGCATTTGAACTTTCGATATGGTCCGGATTTCCCTTCGGTACGATACCGCCTGATGTACACAGAGCGATTGTAGCTTTGCTGAGATCTTTAACAGCCGGGTTCGGAGCAACTCTGTCGAATGTCGGCATCGGATACTCTGTTTCGTACGGTTTTCCAGCAAGTTTCTTAAGAAGCATTTCAACTGCTCTCTGAGATCCACGTTTCTTCTCGAAGAAGTTTACACGGATTCCGTTCGGCATATAGCCTTCTTCGCAGGAAGCACCGATTGGCTCGCCTTTAGCAAGTTTCAGAGCGAGTGGAGCAAGTTTGCCAACCGCATCTCTCATACCAGCTGCGCTGTTCTTTGTAGAAACCATATATACTTTGTTTTTGAACATATCAGCGCCCGGGTTCTCAACATACATACCGGTCACTGCAGGAATTCCAAGTTCTTCCTGAACTGCATCTGCGATGGTACCGCAGGCTACACCGTAACGTCCAGCGTTGAAAGCTGGTCCAGCTACGAATACATCCGGAGCCTGTTCTTTAACCCATCCAAGGATATCAGCTTTTGCTTTTTCAAGATTTTCATTGAAGTAAGAGTCACCGCAAACGATCGTAGCAACGATTTCTGCTTCCTCTCCAAATTTCTGTGCAAGTGCCATACCTGGTCCTACTACTTCGCCAACACGAAGTTCAGCCGGGTAATCAGCTTTTTCTTCTCCACCGATATTAGCGAAGAACTGATTGATATAATGTACAACTCTAAGTTTACTCATTGTTTTACGTCCTCCCTTCCTATCGTGCGCTTAAGTAGTTGAAACCTGTTTCGTTTGTAGCGCCTGTGATAGCCTGAATTTCAACTTCGATTGTTCCGTCTTCACGAAGTGAATGTTCGTTACCACCAGCGATTGTGTTTACATAATCCAGAGTTCCGATTACTTTGTCAAGCTTCGGAAGTACGATAACCTGGTTAGCATTTCCGCCGGTTACTACTGCATCTGCAGCTGGATCAGCATCAGCAAGTGACTGAGATTTTCCATCACGTCCTGCATATTCATCAGTGATGATTACAGTCTTAACGCCTTCAGCTTCGATCTTCTTGGTGTTCATAATAAGGTCAGTATCCGGGTTACCGAAACCTTCCTGAGATACGATAACTGCATCCAGATCAAGGAAACGGCACATCTTAGCTGTCCAGTCAGAAGAACGCATCTTGTCAGCAAGGTATACGTTTTCGTTTGTAAGGATCTGGCATACAAAGTTGATAGTTTTTCCGTGCTGTTCGAACAAGTCATGAACTACCGGGTTGTTCTCATGTACATAAGTTGGGTTCTTATCACATGCAGATACACAGTTACCAGATACAATAGCTCCGTCCATAACTTCTGTCGGATTCATGATTGTAGAGAGTGTCTTCTTTGCGTCAACACCGTATACATAGGTGTCATGAAGAAGTCCCTGGCTCTGTAACATCTGAACATAAGCTACTCTCGGCAGGTTCGGGAATTTTTCTTTTCCTTCCATCACGCCGTATGTTTCATAAACTTTTGTCTCATCCGGTGTAAGTTCACGAGCAAGTTCACCAAGGTAAACAGCTACTCTGAATCCTGCAAGACGAACAGCTTTTTCATAGTCATGCTGTTTGATTCCTTCAACAGGTTCACATACAACTACAAAGTTGTTCAGTTTAGAGAATGGTGTGTAATCAGCACCTGGGCCTGTCATATCGATGATACCTTCCTGGAAACCAACGATCTTACCAGCTGTAACAACAGCCATGCCTTTCAGTGCATATGTCTTACCACTTCCTACTGTATCAACCTTCGCGATAACACCCGGGAAGACTCCTCCTCTTCCTTCAACCTTAACACGTGGTTCGATAACGTCTTTAACCGGCGTAATACGTACGCTTTCGCCCGGTCTGGCAATATCAAATTTTACGCTTTTGATCTTCTCGTCTTCGAGAACGATTTCTTTTACAGCTTCTTCGGATACATAAAGAACTCCGTCTTCAATTTTGGACTCAGCTGCGAACTGAATGTCCTTGATGAAAATGTGACCCATTTCTAATCTTATCACTGTAAATTCCCTCCTTTAAAAAATTTGTTTACTATATGCCCCAAAAGTACTTTCGTACTTCTATAGCCTTTGTTTATGTCCAGCATTCAGCGGACGGTAACGCGCTTTCCAGCAGCGTGCAGTCAATCAATCTGAAATCATCATACACTTCCGGTTTGTACTTGTCCGACTTGAATTGGAATTTGCCGCATGCATGGATTGCATTCTCTATGATTTCCATAGATCGCATATCTAATTCATCGGGTTTCATAGAAATCATCACTGATTTGTATGGTGTCTCGTTCGGTTTTACACTTCCCGAAAGAGGATGTGTAAGGAGCTTATGTCCGAGATACACTCTGTCACGAACTTTTCTCAAAGTATCTTCATAGGAAAGATCCTCATATTCAACATGGTAATTCTCACCAAGTTTTTCCTTTACCAGAGTGTTGTTCGTAATAATTAGAAATCCGTCGTTCATTGTCTTCACCTTTCAGTAATAAATGTTGATTAATCAGTTTCCGAATCATCACTGTCGGAGCCGTACCTGACGGTACACAGCGAACGGTTCTGTTTACAGCACCCGGACAAAATGCTTTTAAAAAAGGACGACACAAACATTTTACTGCTTTGTCGTCCTTCTGTTTCCTGCTTCTATCCACAAACTGCCTGGATTCAGAGTGTAGTACCTTTCCTGTTCCTTTTGCCTGAAAGTTTCACCTTGTCAAGATCAGCTTACATTATCCGACATCCGGTTTGCATCTTCGGCGACTGCTGTTATGTACGCAATTCTCTCACAGGAAATATCTGCCTACTATTCAGTTAACTGCATTAAACTTGATATCGTTCATATATTAACGATACTCTTTTTAACAAAGTCAGTATAACACATCTAAAATTAAAATGCTAGTCTCTTTTATAGATTTTTACACTTTTTATTATAGATTTTTTCAATAAATATATTCCGTTACATATTGGAATTATTTGCTTGTCTTCTTTTGCTTTGGCAGGAAATTATGATAGTAATCGTTATATACTTCCTTAATTGTTCCCGTCAATGCCAATAGAGCTATAATGTTAGGAAGAACCATCAAACTGTTGAAGCAGTCTGCCATATTCCAAACGAGTTCCACTTCCTGAAGAGAACCAAATACTACGCATACACAAACAAGTACTGAATAAATCTTAACTGCTTTTCCGCCAAACAGGTATCTGATATTTGCTTCTCCGAAGAAATACCATCCGATAATGGTAGAGAATGCGAAGAACAACATACAGATTGCAATAAAGATCTCACCAAACTTACCGTATAATGTAGAGAAAGCATACTGGCTAAGTTCAGCACCGGTCTTTCCGGTTGCTCTGGAACCGGTTGTGATAATAACGAGTGCTGTCAGGTTCAGGATTACGAATGTATCAATAAATACACCTGCCATAGCTACGAATCCCTGTTCAACCGGATGATTTACTTTCGCAACAGCGTGAGCGTGCGGGGTAGAACCCATACCAGCTTCGTTAGAGAAAAGACCTCTGGCAACACCTTTTGTGATTGCAAGTTTGATCGTTGCACCAAGTGCACCACCGGCAACTGCTGAAGGATTGAAAGCGCCAACTACGATGTCCTTGAATGCTCCAGGAATTGCTGTAAAGTTAGCAAAAATAACAATCAGAGAACCGATAATATAGAACGCTGCCATAATCGGAACGATCGTCTCTGTAACTTTCGCAATACGTTTCATACCACCTGTAAATACGAACAGAGAAGCGATTGCAATGATAACACCCATAACGATCTTCGGAATTCCGAAAGCGGTGTTCCATGATGCTGCAATGGAGTTCGCCTGAACTGCATTTCCCATAAAGCCAAGCGCCAAGATGATCAGGACTGCAAATATAGCTGCAAATACTTTTCCGAACGTTCCCTTAAATGCTGCACGGATGTAATAAACAGGACCACCTGTAACTGTTCCGTCTTCTCCGACCTGTTTATACTTCTGAGCCATGCAAGCCTCACCGAAGATCGTTGCCATTCCGAGGAATGCACTAATCCACATCCAGAAGATCGCTCCAGGACCACCAACTGCGATTGCAGTTGCGGCACCGGCGATATTACCTGTACCTACCTGAGCTGCGATTGCGGTTGCAAGAGCCTGAAAAGATGACATACCGTCCTTGCCTGCATCACCTTTTTTGGAAAACAATCCTCCGAATGTTCTCCTCATACTTTCGCCAAAACCTCTCACCTGAATAAACCCTAATTTGAACGAGAACCAGATACCAGCTCCCACAAGGGCAATCAGAAGAACCGATCCAGTCAATAAATCATTGACTTTCAAAACCATGCTGTTAAATACTTCGTACACAACATACCCTCCTTTTTTGTCTCATAGATATTTTTTATGAATATCATTTGTTATATCTATAATATCGTATTTGTCTAATTTATTCAAGTTTTTTTGTTCAAAACAATCATTTTTGTGCATATTGTCTTTTTACAAAATGTTAAAATTGTCATATAATCCAACAAAAATGCCAAACCGCCCATTTTACGCGGTTTGGCACATTACGATTTTATTATAGATTTTTTCTATTTCTTAATTTTCGTCAATATATCCAAACTTTTAACAATCTGACCACTATACATTGATTTCGGCTTTGACTCCAAGAAGTTCTTTATTCTCTTCCAGAATAGGCGCAATTACATTTTTCAGGAATGCATCCACCTGTTCAGGAGAACGTCCTACATATTTAGAAGGATCCATGGTCTTCTGAAGATCTTCAAGGCTCAGGTTGAACGCATCGTCCTGCGCAATCAGTTCCAGAAGATTGTTGTCCAGTCCTTTTTCTTTCACATTACGCCCTGCTTCCATAGAAAGCTCACGGATTCTTTCATGAAGTTCCTGACGGTCTCCACCGGCTTTTACTGCATCCATCATAATATTCTCTGTAGCCATAAACGGGAGCTCAGACATCAGACGTTTTTCAATAACTTTCGGATATACAACCAGTCCATCCACAACATTCAGGCAAAGATCCAGAATACCGTCGATCGCAAGGAAGCCTTCCGGAACGCTGAGACGTTTATTTGCAGAATCATCCAGTGTTCTTTCAAACCATTGTGTGGCAGAAGTAATCGCAGGATTCAGTGCATCAACCATCACATATCTTGACAAAGATGCGATTCGTTCACTTCTCATCGGATTTCTCTTGTATGCCATTGCGGAAGAACCGATCTGTGTCTTCTCAAACGGCTCTTCTACCTCTTTCAAATGCTGAAGGAGACGGATGTCATTGGAGAATTTATGTGCACTTGCTGCGATTCCGGCAAGGACATTCATTACCCGGGTATCAACTTTACGGGAATAAGTCTGTCCGGATACGGGATAGCATGCCTCGAATCCCATCTTCTGGGCGATCATCGGATCAATCTTATCGATCTTCTCCTGATCTCCCTCGAACAGCTCCAGAAAACTTGCCTGGGTTCCGGTCGTTCCTTTTGATCCGAGAAGCTTCAGGCTTCCGAGAACATAGTCAAGATCAGCAAGATCCATGGTGAATTCCTGCATCCAGAGTGTTGCTCTCTTTCCCACCGTGGTCGGCTGCGCCGGCTGAAAATGAGTAAATGCAAGTGTCGGCAGACTCTTATACTGATCCGCAAATCTGGAGAGCTCGTCAATTACATTTACCAGTTTCTTTTTCACAAGCTTCAAAGCTTCTGACATAATGATGATATCGGTATTATCGCCGACATAGCAGGAAGTAGCTCCAAGATGAATGATTCCTTTTGCTTTCGGGCATTGCTGTCCATATGCATACACATGTGACATAACGTCATGGCGCACGATTTTTTCTCTTTCCTTGGCCACTTCGTAATTAATGTCATCCGCGTGGCTCTTCAGCTCTTCAATCTGTTCGTCCGTAATATTAAGTCCCAGTTCTTTTTCTGTCTCAGCCAGAGCGATCCACAGCTTTCTCCAGGTTCTGAACTTCATATCCGGAGAAAAAATATACTGCATCTCCTTACTTGCATACCGCTCGGAAAGCGGACTTTGATATCTGTCGTATCCCATAGTTTCTTCCTCTCTTATCATATACTTTTCATATTTGAATGCATTCGGGAATAAATCAATTATTCTTCAAACGCATGTGAAACATCTTTTCCCGGCACTTCCATCGGATAGCTGCCGGTAAAGCAGGCATCACAGTATGACAGATCGCCTACCATATCTTTCAATTTCGCAATTTCCATATAACCAAGTGAATCGGCCCCAATCATTTCACGAATCTGCTCGGTTGTATGCGAATGTGCGATCAGCTGTTCATTCGAAGGCACATCGGTTCCAAAATAGCACGGATACAAAAACGGCGGAGAACTGATCCTCACATGTACTTCCTTTGCGCCGGCTTTTTTCAGCATTTTGATAATATTTGCGCAGGTTGTCCCACGCACGATGGAATCATCCACCATAACGATCCGCTTTCCGCGCACCACTTCTTCAATTACATTCAGCTTGATCTTAACGCTGGATTCTCTCTGACTCTGCTTCGGTTTAATGAACGTTCTGCCCACATAGCTGTTTTTATGGAATGCCATTCCGTAGGGAATTCCCGACTGTTCGGAATACCCCTTTGCAGCAACAAGTCCCGAATCCGGAACACCTACCACAAGATCCGCCTCAACCGGATACGATTCAGCCAGCGCTTTCCCGGCAATGATACGGGAATGGTAAACGTTGACATTATCGATCGTGCTGTCCATTCTTGCAAAATAGATGTATTCAAAAATACATCTCGCCTGTTTCTCCGGTGCGATCGCCATACTCTTATCCGAAGTAACTCCATTTTTCGTAAAGCTCACGATTTCTCCCGGCTCTACATCGCGCACAAACTCTGCCCCCACAGCAGCCAGTGCACAGCTTTCTGAAGCAAGGAACCACGTATTATCACGTTTTCCGATACAAAGCGGTTTGAATCCGAACGGATCTCTTGCCCCGATCATCTTACGGGGACTGGAGACCACCAGCGCATACGCACCTTTAATCTTCCCCATGGCATTCTTCACCGCCATCTCGGCATTCGGTGTCTTCAGACGTTCTCTTGCAATATGATATGCGATCACTTCGGAATCGATCGTTGTCTGAAAAATAGCTCCCGTATATTCCAGTTCATGCCGGAGTTCCACCGCATTCGTCAGATTCCCGTTATGCGCGATTGCAAGAGTTCCTTTCACATAATTAATGACAAGCGGCTGCGCATTCTCAGCTCTTGTACCGCCTGCCGTAGAATACCTTACATGGCCTACCCCAAGATTCCCCTTCAGGCCTTCCAGGCATTCTTCATCAAAAACCTCATTGACCAACCCAAGCCCTTTTTTGAAGAGCACTTTCCGCTTTCCATACGTATCGGTCACTGCAATACCGCAGCTCTCCTGTCCACGGTGCTGCAAAGCAAATAGCCCATAATACACCGACGGCGCGACATCTCCACCATCCATATCGTAAGCTCCAAACACACCGCACTCTTCGCCTAATCCTGTCTCAACTCTTTCAAGTCTGCTCATTGGTCTGTCTCTCCTGTTCAATTGAATGTAGTCAATTTTTCATATTAATTCTTATTACAAAGAGAGTATAATACACCGAATATAGAAAATCAATCTTTTTTACCCTCTTCTGTATTCTCTCTTCCACTCTTCCAGAAGCTCCGGCGATGCCTTTAACGAAATTTTTCCCTTTTCCCTGGCAATTTTTTCTGCAAGTTTATTATCCACTTCAAGGAAAATCTGGTTTCCTGAGATCATTTTCTGATACTCGTCCACCGGCATATACCGGTAGCAGGCATAGACATATCCTTCCAGCATCCGGCTGTCTTCACATATCTTATATGCCTTCTCGTACATCCTGGCGGATTCCTCGTAAAGAAACGCTCTTCCATATGCACTCGCAAGACAGGCATATACTCTTCCATAAAAACGTTTGTCCACGCTGTCATCCCGCTCACTGTTCACGATCGACATATAGACAAGAATCGCGGACTCCAACTCTCCACTTTCCATAAGTGTGTCAGCCTTGTATTTCTGGCGTTCCACTTCTTTCTGGTTTTTCAACTTTTCGAGCACATTCTGAATATGAGCCAGTTCGCCCTGAGTATATATCTTGGCATCGTTCAGGACATACAGTACAAACTGCTCCACAGAAACATGATTTTTCAACATTTCCATCAAAGACTCCGCCAACGAAACCAATTCCAGTTCATCCCGGATCCAGCGGCAAAGCTGTTCGTTGATAATCGTATAATCAATCAGATACAGGTTATTACAGAGGTAATAGCACAGCTCTTCAATTGTATAAATCCGCTTGTGGATACGGGTTATTTCATATGGATGCTTCGCGCGTTTTTTATGACAAAGAATTAAACTGCCCATTGCTTCCTCCTAATTCAATCACTTTTTCCGTAAAAAATCCCGTCGGCGGGAAGAATTCTCCGAATCCCACATCCTCAAATGTTATGTGGCAGGTCCGTTCATCGGTGAACATCGTGCGTATCCGAAGCCGCAAGGCATAATTCTTACGTTCCGGAAGCCCTTCCAGTGAAACCGTCTCCACACGGAGCTTTCCCGTTACCAGAGATTCGATATGAATCTCGATATCCTGATTATCCTCCAACAGCACCTCACACTGCCGGTCCGATTCATACCAGTGTGATCCCC
Source organism: Bariatricus sp. HCP28S3_A4 (assembly GCF_052066395.1). Lineage (NCBI taxonomy): Bacteria > Bacillati > Bacillota > Clostridia > Lachnospirales > Lachnospiraceae > Bariatricus > Bariatricus sp. HCP28S3_A4. Next base: position 120,886 of record NZ_JBQHSE010000005.1, read on the forward strand.
ACGCAACCAGTGGATACCACCCTTCTTCTCCCCGGCTGCGCATTTTCAGACAGATCTGTTCCGTCATCTTCGTCTCATCCAGGTAGACCGGTCCGTCGATCAGATCCATACTGCGCTGCATCGCCGTATAGCATGCACCTTTGCTGTAGAGATTGTTTCCCATAAAGGCTCTTCGTCCGTTGCAGAGAACTCTCAGCGAATTCGGATACCAGTTATTCTCAAACCCGTCACCGGTCAGGAAGACGGAGGAAACCACTTTCTTATCAAACACGCTTTGAATAAAGCTTTTGAAATGTTCATCTGCTGCTTTCGCCTTATCCACATTTAAAACCGGATACACGGATTCCAGCTCTTCCATCTGCGCTTCTGCCACTTTATCGACCGTCACAAAGCTTTCCTTTCCTTTCCGGTAACCGGTCTTCAGCTCCCGAAGCATAAAAGCACGTATCACATCCTGATCACAATAGAAAAGTGCCGATTCATACTGCCATAGTTCCTTGGGCTGGTTAAACATATAATGGCAGAAACTTTCTTTATAATCCTGAACGTAAATATTTTCCTTCATAACACCCAGTTTCTGCCCGATTCCTTTCATTAAATAACGAATATCCTCGCTCATCTCCGGTACAGTAAAAGTGATACTTTCTATCTTTTCAAAAGACTGCAGCGTCTGCCGTATAAATTCTGCCAGAAGCCATACCGCTTCAAACTCTTCTCCCGCAATCTGAAGCCGTTCCTTTTTCAGTGCTTTCTCCCAGATATCGGTAACCTGCACACTCCCGCGTACACTGCCCATTCTTTTCGCATTTTTCCCATATGTCCACACTTCTTTATAATATGTCATTGCCAGCGGGATCTGATGATTCTCCGACCCGGTATCCAGTGTATCCGGTTCCTGCGTTTCTTCATTCAGAAAACTGATCTGGCAAATCTTCGAATTAATATCGTATCCTATGATACTTCCATGTGACATGAAGTATTCCTCCTTAAATTATCCGTAAGCATCGTGGGGCAAAAGACCTTAACTCCGTAATTTCATTTAATAAGCGACGAAAATGTCTTCCGCCAGCGCCAGTTCCGCAGCATATTCGGTCATGGCGATCTGCAATGCGTCTTCTTTCAATCCGACCATATCATTCAGCCTTCCGTAACGGCCGATCGGCTTCACCTGCTTTGGTTCATAGACATGTTTCTCCGTTACCGTAACTTCTCCATTTCCGGTTTCAGTAAAATAATACCGGAGCGATTCGTCTCCAAAGAGAATCCAGGTCTTAATATAAGTATCTTCATATGCAGGCGTTAATGCTTCCTGCTGATAATTCAGACTGTCGTTGCCATCTTTCCTGATCTGATAAGATACCGTCACTTTGCTGCCCGGTTTCGCATGATATTCGATCATCGTCTTGTCATAAAGCTGTACTTCTCTCAGCCAGGTTTCGGGATAGTTCAAATAGAATGAAAAGAAAACCTGCTTTTCACACATTTCTCTCAGAAACTCTCTCAACATCGGCTCCAGTTCCTTGTGCACTTCCCGGCTGGAATAGTATTTCAGAAGAGCGATCTTACAGATGTCGGCCAGTTCCTCTTCCTTCCGGTATTCATTTGCAATAATCGTAAAAACGCATCCTTTTACCTGACGCCCGCATACCACATACTCGCGCGATACATAGGCCAGATATGCCTGTTTCAGGCGGAAATAGGTGCGGCCCTCATAATAATCCGCAAATATTTCTTCTTCTCCGAACATCATTTCAGAGAAAAGCATCTGCGTGATGATACGCTCTGACAGTTTATAAGTGGTAATATCGTAATCTCTCGCCTTATGCCACAATTTCTTCATATCTTCCGTAGCGCCGCAATAGTATTCGGCAAGATACGTCAGTGTCACTTTATCATACTGATCTCGTTTAAAGAGTTCAAAGCATACATAACTCAGGAAATCGTCTTCCTCATATCCTTCTTCCCGGATCCGCATACTGCAGAGGCGGAAAATATCCGCTTCCTCAAACGCATCTATTCCATATTCACGGATACTCTTCCAGTTTAATTCTTCCTGTTCTCTCTTGTATCCACCATCGCCGTTTTCAAGCTGGTATTTGCGGAAAATTTCCATATAACGGCTTTCATAAAACAGCCGGATTGTATCATAGGGAATCGAATCCACATAATGCCTTCCTTCCTTGGACTCCCACACAATCCGAGAGTCTTTACTGTATAAGTAAACGATCGTTCCGGCAGGATTATAGGCCACTCTCTGTCCAATCGTCCCATCCGGTTCCAGAACCAGGATATACGCCATATTCTTCATAGGCGTTTTTACTTCGTAAGCATGACAGATATCGTACATCGCCTTCATCCGTTCCGGTGTCATATCACGCTCGGTGCAGCAGCGTTTGTAAATGATCCGAAGCGCCTCATTGATTCTCCGCTGTTCCAGCTGCTCCCACGCAAAACGCTCCATCTGTTCACGATACGCTGCATACAATGGTCCTGTCTCATCCTGATAGGAAATCATATTCGCATACAGTACCGCCGCTTTTTTATAATTCAGATTATTTCCATGCATAAAATACAGATATACCGATTTCGGAAATTCTTTTTTGAGATGATCATCGTCGATCGTCATCATATAATACTCATACAGCTGCGCAATCTTAAGATCGGCTTCGACTGCTTTTTCATACCATTCAAAGCAATCCGGAGTCGTTCTGTTTCCGCGGATGAGCAATGTACAAATTGCAGTGAGAATCATGGTATCCGGATACATCGCATACACTTTTCGAAGGACCCGATCCAGATTCTTGTCGTAATTTCTCTGCTGCGTCGCAAGATTTGCCATATAAAGCGCAATGTCCTTGGTGAGTAATTTATATTTCACAGCAAAATTCAGGATCTGCACCTCAAAAGAGCCGAGCTTCTTCAGCGAAGTCGGATGTTCCAAGAAACAGCGGTATGCCTGCCAGTAAAGGATGATCTGATTCGCTCCGTTATAGTAGTGTCGTTCCAGAACGTGGAGTCTCTTGCTGTAATTCTTATATTCCGGATCGATCTCGACCAGCATACAGACAAGCTGCCATGATCTAGGCCGCTTCATATATGCTTTATTCAGTTCTTCCACCACTCGATTTACATGGCTTCCTGTCTTGCGGATCAAGGCTGTAAGATACAGGTAATATGCAGAAACGATTGCATCCTTTCCAATCCCGAAACGACTGTAATTATAGTCGTCCAGAATATCATTTGCCTCGCTGACCTCTCCGCAGAGCAGGTGCATATGTGCATCGATCAGCGGATACACATCGCCTTCGCCCGTGTAGATATCCAGCTTCGAGAGCTTCTCTCTCGTATGTTCCGCCCATTCTTTTACCGGAATTCTTCCCGACATGCTGGCGAGAAACTCCTTCATCACCTCTGCAAAGATCATATCCGCATCTCTGTGGTCTTCCGCATGATCCTTGTGATCCGCCACCATGATCTCATAGGTCAGTGATTCATACGGACTCTCAAACACGATCTTTCCGTAATTGTTCCCGGCATGGGTCTTCTCCGGATGGATGATATAGCTGAAATCATACAGATTTCCGACAAAATCATCTGTCGAAAAATTGTCTCTTGCAATCTGGATAAACTTCCCGTCCACATGGACTCTCACCGGCATATATCCCCAGGTATTCTTTGTAAAATGAATGATCTCTTTCGTCGCTTCCTTCAGGTTACGGAACGTTCTCTGAGTCCTTCCCATTGTCAGGAAAATGCACTCTTTCTGCTTGATTCCCACCAGAAACTCTTCCATTGCCTGTTCGCCCAGCGACCATTTTCGCATATTATCATAAAGGGCGCGGATCCGCGGCTCTTCATACTTAATCACTTCATAGAAATCTCTGGAACGGAACAGTCTCTGAGCCTCTGTAAAATCCTGAAGTGCCAGTTTCTTAAAATCACGGGTATTCTGCACCTTTCCATAAGAAGTCATGATATATGGTTTCTCTATAATCACAGTGTATGTTACTTCAAATTCTCCGCCACTGCACACGATCGTAAATTTCCCTGATTCTACATGTCCCGGCTTCAGTCCCTTCCCGTCATATGTGAACCAGATTTCTACCGGATTCCCCTCAAATCCCTGTTCATCAAGATGTACACGAAAAGAAGAAGGATATACAAGTCCTCTGATATCTCCTTCTTTCCTGTTCTTCAGGGTAAAGCATCCGCGATACACTTCACCTTCTCCAATTGTCAGTACGAGATTCGTCTCCGGAAGTACAATATCCGGTCTGGCCATGCCAAAATCTCCCTTGGAAAATCGTTTAATTTTATTCTTCATGCTAAGCCACCTACTTCTTGCATTGCATTTTTTCAAAAAGGCATTATAATGAATTATAACATTATTCGACTTATCAGGCAACGCAAATCTGAAAAAACGTACTTCAGAAAAGGAGAACTATATTATGAATACAAAACCACAATTTCACGGCAGCGATCTGGAAGCGGTCGAGGCCTATTACCACATACCAAAAGAGCAGATCGTAAGCTTTGGAGCAAATGTCAACCCACTCGGACTTTCTTCCTACGTAAAAGAACAGCTCGCCGCGAATCTGGATGTCCTGTCCTCATACCCTGACCGGAATTACACCGAACTAAAGACTGCGATCAGCCAATATCTTGGCACACACGGTTCCTGTGATGCCAAAACTCCATCTCCGGAACATATCATCGTCGGAAATGGCTCCACGGAACTCATTTCACTTCTCATTCAGACTAGACGCCCCAAAAAAGCGCTGCTTCTCGGCCCTACCTATTCCGAATACAGCCGGGAGCTTACCCTTACAGAAAGCACTCTTTCCTATTATAATTTAAAAGAAGAACTGGATTTCCATCTGGATATTCCCGGGAGTTTGACAGTTAAACAATAGGAAAAGTACTTGCAGGCCGCATAAAACCTGTTTTTTTGTGTCAATTTTTTGGTTTTATTGTATTGTATTTTATTGCAATGTATGGTATAATGTGGAAAAGGGGGTATTTCCTATGAGAGTTATTACATCCAAATCAAAAAATGCTGAATCCTTTTATATCTCAAAAGGATA